>JBMTZD010000023.1:0-31411 GCA_049455235.1 Steroidobacteraceae bacterium | reverse complement strand
TGCCACCACCGATCACGAGCATGCGCTTGGGCAGATCCTGCAACTCGAGCGCGCCCGTTGAATCGATCACGCGAGGATCGTTCGGAACGAACGGCAGCTTCACAGGCTCGGATCCTGCAGCAATGATGCAATGGTCGAAACTCAAGGTGCTCTTGCTGCCATCATCTGCCGTCAGTTCGAGCACACGAGGTCCAACGAAGCGTGCCTGGCCATTAACGACGTCGACCTTGCGCTGCTTAGCCAACATGGAAAGTCCGCCGGTCAACTTACCGACGACCGAATTTTTCCAGCTACGCAATTTATCGAGATCAATCGTCGGCTTGCCGAAGACGATCCCATGCTCTGCCATCGAAGCGGCCTCATCGACCACTTTGGCGGCATGCAACAGCGCCTTCGAGGGGATACAACCGACGTTCAGACACACGCCACCGAGCGTTGGCCAACGCTCGATCAAAGTCACCTGTAATCCAAGATCAGCAGCGCGGAATGCGGCCGTGTAACCACCCGGGCCCGCTCCCAAAACGACGAGCGGTGCATGCCGATCGGCCGTCGGTGGCGGCTCCAGAGTGACGGCGGGCTCGACAGCTCTCGGCGCGGCGATCGTCGATGCTGCCGTTGTCGTCACCGCTGCCGGAGTCACCGGTGCGGGAGTGGCCGCCGCCGACGGCGCTGCGCTCGCCTCATCCGTGACTCGAATCTGCGCAATCGAGCGGCCCTTGGAGACCTTATCTCCACGACTTACCAAAATCGCCTCGACCGTGCCTGCCACAGGTGATGGCACATCCATCGACGCTTTGTCGGTCTCGAGCGTCAGCAATGGCGAGTCAACCTCGACCACATCACCCGCCTTGACGAGCACATCGATGACCGGCACCTCGGCAAAGTTACCAAGATCCGGGACGGTGATTTCTTTGATACTCATGACGACCTCAGACCCGTGCTGGGCCGACAAGATCAGCCGGCTTCGCGAGACAGGCAGCGAGCCACGTCGTAAACCGCACGCCCTCCGCACCGTCGATCACGCGATGATCGTAGGACAACGAGAGCGGCAAGGTCAGTCTCGGCACGAAAGCCGAATCACGCCAAACGGGCTTCATGAGCGACTTCGACACGCCCAGTATCGCGACCTCAGGCGCATTGATGATCGGAGTGAAAGCCGTGCCACCAATACCACCCAAGCTCGAGACGGTGAAACATCCGCCCTGCATGTCACTGCCGGGCAGTTTGCCGGCGCGCGCCTTCTCCGATAGCTGCGCCAAATCGCGCGCGATCGCAAAGATGTCCTTTCGATCAGCATCGCGGATCACGGGCACCAGCAACCCGTTTGGCGTATCAGCAGCGAAACCAAGATGACAGTATTTTTTGTGGACGAGATTTTGCCCGGACTCATCTAGCGAAGAACCGAAATTCGGGAACTGCAGCAATGCGCGTGCACACGCGGCGATGATGAAAGCGAGGGGCGTCAGCTTCACTCCCTCCGTAGCGGCACGATCCTTCAAAGATTGGCGCAATGCTTCAAGCTCGGTGATATCTGCTTCGTCGAATTGCGTGACGTGCGGCAAATTGACCCACGAAGCGTGTAACCTCGGACCCGAAATCTTGCGCACTCGACTAAGCGGCTGGACTTCAATCGGACCGAAAGCCGCGAAATCCACCACAGGTACTTTGGGTAACGCGGGTGCCGCCGGGGCAAGGCCACCCTGCAACGCACGCTTGACCCAAGCCTTCACATCCTCATGACTGATACGCCCCTTAGGCCCCGAGCCAGCCACACGCGACAAATCGACGCCGAGTTCGCGCGCGAGCTTGCGCACCGAAGGGCCCGCATGTGCCGTACCGAAGGCAGGTGCGTCGAGCGCAACTCCCAAACCAATGGGCGCCGCAGCGGGTGCAATCGGCGCCGCGGCCACGGGTGCAGCAGGCGGCGGTGCTGTAGCCGGAGCGGGTGTCGGCGCAGCGGCAGCAACAGGCGCTGCAATCTGCGTCGGTAACTCGCCCTCCACGATCGCCACGAGATCACCCCCATTGACGGTGCCACCGCGCGCGATGTGCAAGGAGAGGACCTTACCACTCACCGTTGAGGGCACATCCATCGTGGCCTTTTCAGTTTCGAGCGTCGCGATCGAGGCATCGACCTCAATCTGATCGCCTGGTTTGACCAACAACTCGATGACGGCGACGTCCTTGAAGGTTCCGAGGTCCGGAACACGTACTTCGATGCTTGCCATGGTTGTTTCCGTCAGCTGTTGAGCGGGTTGGGTTTGTTGACGTCGATACCGAGTTTGCCGATCGCTTCGGCGAGCAGCGCGCGCGGCACGACCCCGTCATCTGCCAAAGCTCGCAAGGTCGCGAGCACGATGAAGCGGCGGTCGACCTCGAAGTGCGCACGCAACGCCTCGCGCGCATCCGAACGACCATAGCCGTCGGTGCCGAGGACAACATAGCGACCAGGCACCCACTGCCGGATCTGGTCCGGCACGTTGCGCACGTAATCGCTGGCCGCAATGAAGGGACCGGTCCGACCCTGCAACACCTCCGACACGTAGGGAACACGCGCCGTCTCGGTCGGGTGTAGAAGATTCCAACGATCGCAATCGAGAGCGTCGCGGCGCAATTCACTGAAGCTCGGCGCCGACATCACCTCACAATGCACGTCGTAATCTTGGGCGAGCATGTCCGCCGCGGCGATGACCTCACGCAGGATGGTGCCGGAACCGAGCAAGGTCGCCTTGCGCTGACTCTTGGCACTCGAGGCGTGCGTCGACAATGGATACAGCCCCTTGAGAATGCCCTGCTCCGTACCAACCGGCATCGCTGGCATGGCGTAGTTCTCGTTCATCACGGTGATGTAATAAAAAATGTTCTCACCCTCCGCATACATGCGACGCAGACCATCCTGCATGATGACGGCAAGTTCGTATGCGTAGGTCGGATCGTACGACCGACAGTTCGGCACCATCGTCGACAAGAGCTGACTATGTCCGTCCTGATGCTGCAGGCCCTCGCCCGCCAGCGTGGTACGACCGGCGGTGGCGCCAAGTAGGAAGCCTCTGGCTTGCATATCACCGGCGGCCCAGATGAAGTCACCGACGCGCTGGAATCCGAACATCGAATAGAAGATGTAGAACGGCACCATGCCGATGCCGTTGTTGGTGTACGAGGTGCCTGCGGCCATCCATGAACACATGGCGCCGGCCTCGTTGATGCCCTCTTCGAGAATTTGTCCCTTTTTGTCCTCGCGATAGGACATCAGCTGATCCGCGTCTTGAGGCGTATACAGCTGTCCCATCGACGAATAGATACCCACTTGTCGGAAGAGACCTTCCATGCCGAAGGTGCGAGCCTCGTCGGGCACGATCGGCACGATATGCTTGCCGATACCCTTATCTTTGAGCAGCGCTGTCAGAATACGAACGAACGCCATCGTGGTCGAAATTTCGCGACCCTCGGTACCCTCGAGCAACGGCTTGAATAGCTCAAGCGAAGGCACCGGCAACGGCCCCGCACTGCGACGCCGCGCGGGAAGATAGCCACCCAGACTCTTTCTCTTTGTACGCAGGTAGCGCAACTCTTCGCCATCTTCCTCGGGCTTGCGGAACGGCAGACGCGAGACTTCTTCATCGGAAACCGGGATGTTGAACCGGTCGCGGAATCCGAGTAGGTCTTCGTCTGAGAGCTTCTTTTGTTGGTGTGCGACCATTTGGCCTTCGCCCGATTTACCCATGCCGAAACCTTTGACAGTCTTGGCAAGGATCACGGTCGGCTGACCCCGATGTGCAGCCGCGGCGGCATATGCCGCATACACCTTGCGCGGGTCGTGACCGCCGCGATTCAGGCGCCAAATCTCTTCGTCCGACATATTGGCCACCATGGCCTTCAACTCGGGGTATTTGCCAAAGAAATTTTCGCGCGTATAGGCGCCACCTTTGGCCTTGAAGTTTTGGTATTCGCCGTCGACACACTCCTCCATGACGCGACGCAGCAAACCTTGCGAATCCTTCGCGAGGAGCGGATCCCAGCGCGAACCCCACAATACTTTGATGACATTCCAACCGGCACCGAGGAAAGCGGCTTCGAGCTCTTGGATGATCTTCCCGTTGCCACGTACCGGGCCATCGAGCCGTTGAAGATTGCAGTTGATGACGAACACGAGATTGTCGAGCTTCTCGCGCACCGGCATCGTGAGTGCGCCCATCGACTCGGGCTCATCCATCTCACCATCACCGAGGAAGGCCCAAATCTTGCGATCACTCGGCGTGACGAGGCCTCGGTGCTCGAGATAACGCTGGAAGCGCGCTTGGAAGATCGCCTGCATGGGCCCTAAGCCCATCGAGACGGTCGGAAATTGCCAAAAATCCGGCATCAACCACGGGTGGGGGTATGACGACAAACCGTTGCCCGCCACTTCCTGACGGAAATGGCGTAGCTGATCCTCGGTCAAGCGACCCTCAAGGAATGCGCGAGCGTAGATTCCGGGCGACGCGTGGCCCTGAATGAAAATCATGTCGCCTGGATGGCTCGCCGTCGGCGCCCGCCAAAAATGATTGAAGCCCACTTCGTAGAGGGTCGCCGCGGACGCGTAAGTGGAAATGTGCCCGCCATACTCGGACGAGATGCGATTCGCCTGAACTACCATCGCCATCGCGTTCCAGCGAATGTAGGCCTCGATCCGGCGCTCCATTTCGCGATCGCCCGGATACTCGGGCTGATGCCCTGTCGAAATGGTGTTGAGGTACGCCGTGTTCGGCTTGAACGGCAGATAAGCGCCAGAGCGGCGCGTGTGATCGATCAATTGTTCGAGCAGGTAGTGCGCGCGCTCAGGCCCATAGGCCTTCAGCACCGAGTCGATTGATTCCAACCACTCCCGGGTCTCGGCCGGGTCGACATCCTGCATGGGGGCCAGAGGCGTGGGGGTCATTCGGTCGTCCTGCTTGTGAAAATGGGTATGTTAACTTTTCCGATGGGCCGAGTGTAGGCGGATCGCTGTGTTAGCATCCGCCGCCTCCATGAGCGACTCCATCACCCTGCGCCGACCCGACGACTGGCACGTGCATCTGCGCGATGGCGCAGCGCTGGCGGCAGTGTTACCGCATACAGCAAGGCAGTTCGCCCGTGCGATCGTCATGCCGAACCTGAAACCACCGGTCACGACGACGACTCAGGCGTTGGCTTATCGCGATCGTATCCGTGCCGCGCGCCCTGCCGGGTCGGATTTCGAACCGTTGATGACGCTGTACCTTACCGACAACACCGCGACCGCCGAACTCGAAGCGGCGAGCCGAATCGACTCCGTCGTCGGCTGCAAACTCTATCCGGCCGGCGCCACAACCAATTCCGATTCGGGTGTGACCGATGTGCGCCGAATCGATGACGCCCTTGCCGCGATGGCTCAATTCGGACTCGTGTTGCAGGTGCATGGTGAAGTGACCGCCGACTCGGTCGATGTATTCGATCGCGAACGTCGCTTTATCGATGACATCCTCGCGCCGCTCGTCGATCGGCACCCAACATTGAGAGTGGTGTTCGAGCACATCACGACGGCCGCCGCCGTCGACTTCGTGCGTAGCGCCCGCGCAGGCGTCGGCGCCACGATCACGCCGCAGCATCTGCTCTACAACCGTAACGAGATTTTCCGCGGCGGCATTCGGCCCCATTTTTATTGCCTTCCGATCCTCAAAACAGAACCGGATCGCGAAGCGCTCGTCGCAGCGGCCACCGGCGATAATCCGCGCTTTTTCTTGGGCACCGATACTGCGCCGCATGCGCGTCACACCAAAGAAAATGCCTGTGGATGTGCCGGCATGTACTCAGCGCACGCCGCACTCGAGCTTTATGCCGAGGTGTTCGAAGCACAAGGTGCGCTCGCTCGATTTGAAGCGTTCGCCTCTGAACGAGGTCCGGATTTTTACGGACTGCCGCGTAATGAGTCGCGCATAGAGCTACGTCGAATCGAGTGGAAGGTGCCGGCGGAATACGCCTTCGGAGGCGATATCGTCGTGCCGATGCGTGCTGGGGAAACCTTGCGCTGGGCGATGGTGGACCCATGAGCTTGCTCGCAAGACGCTTCCGGGGATTCTTACCGGTTGTCGTCGATGTCGAGACCGGTGGCCTTAACTGCGCCACCGATGCACTTCTGGAAATCGCTGCGGTATTGATCGACGTGGCCCCCGACGGGACTTTGCTACGCGGTGCGACGCATAGTTATCACGTGAAGCCTTTTGCAGGCTCCAACATCGAGCCGGCCTCGCTCGCGGTCACCGGTATCGATCCATTTCATCCCTTGCGCCCGGCGCTCGATGAAAAAGACGCGCTGACCCGCATCTTCAAGGAAGTACGCGATGCGGTAAAACAGCATGGCTGTAAGCGCGCCATACTCGTGGGTCACAACGCGTCGTTTGATCTCGGGTTTTTGAATGCTGCAGTTGCCAGAGCCGATATCAAACGCAATCCGTTTCACCCCTTCTCGAGTTTCGACACAGTCACGTTGGCCGGAGCTGCACTCGGACAGACCGTACTCGCGAAGGCAACGCTCGCTTGCGGGTTGGATTGGGATTCTTCTGAGGCCCACGCAGCCGCGTACGACGCCGAACGCACGGCAGATCTTTTTTGTCGCGTGTGTAATTTTTGCCAGCCGAGCTATCTCGCGGCTGAAAAACGCGCGAGAGAACTCGGTTGGCACGACGATAACAGCGGCAATGGCGGCCCCAACTCGCCCGTAGCGGACGAATCGAACCCCTGAATACCCTAGCTCAGCCCCTCTCGGACTTAAGCGGTCGCGCCCGCTTCAGCGAGTGCTTTTTGCAGTTCGCCGCTGTGATACATCTCAAGTGCAATATCGCAGCCGCCGATCAACTCGCCATTGATGTAGAGCTGTGGATAGGTCGGCCAATTCGAATATCGCTTGAGCGCTTCACGCAACTCAGGATCTTCGAAAATATTGACGTGCTGAAACTTCGCGCCGCAGGCGCGTAGCGCACCGACCGTCTGCGCGGAAAAACCGCACTGCGGAAAATCGGGCGTGCCCTTCATGAAGAGCACCACGGGAGCAGCAGCGAGCTGCGCTTTGATTCGTTCGGTCACATCCATCGTCGTCATTCTCCCTTACGAGATCGGGCAGGCAATCCGCGTGCCTCCCGACGAACTTCCAACTCCCGCAGCAGCAACCATTGCTCCTGCGGACTGAGCTTGATCCAACCGGCGATCTCATCGCGCGTTCGCAAACAACCCGCACAGTGGCCCGAGGCGTCGAGCGCACAAATGCTGATGCAGGGCGACATCGGTCGCTTGGACATCGAATTCTCGTTCATCACTGACATCGACCCATCCTTGAGGTCTCAATCGGCGGACTCACTGCCCGCGTAACGCGTTGAATTATGGGGTGTCGTCGCCTATTCTTCAAAGCCGTTTTTGTCTGCATGTCTGCAATCTGCCGGAGAATACGAACTCATGAAAAACCCTCTCGATAGCGTCGGCGCCACAGTCACTTTAGGCGTGGTGTTTGCGATCATCGTCATGGCGCTGCCGCAAACCCCGGATGTGGGCGGTTTCCATCAACTCGGTCTCGGTCGCTGGGCACACATCGTGACCGGCATTTTCTGGATCGGCCTGCTCTACTACTTCAACGTGGCGCAGATCCCGGCTCTCGCAGCGGCCAATGCCGACACGGGCGGCCCGGGCGGCGCTGGCATCATCAAATACGTCGCGCCGCGTGCGCTGCTGTGGTTCCGCTGGATGGCGCTCGCCACCTGGATCACGGGCGGTTGGCTGCTCGGTGGCAACTTCATGAACGCGTTCACGCTGCAAGAGGGACACGTCGTTATCGGTATCGGTGCATGGCTCGGCACCATCATGCTCTTCAACGTTTGGGTCCTGATTTGGCCGAACCAGAAGAAGGTCATTGGGGTCGTTGAAGCGACTGCCGACGAAAAGGCGAAGGCACGTCGGGTCGCAACGCTGACCTCACGCGTGAACTTCCTGCTGTCGTTCCCCATGCTGCTTTGCATGGGCGGTCAGTCGCACGGCCTGCCGTTCTGATTAGACCGTCAAGGTCGGTAGCGAATCACTTTTGATGGGTTGCCGCGCGCGATGCACTCGCGTTGCGGCAACCCCTCGACCAACCACCATAAATCCTCGCTGCTCTCGCCCGCGACTTTGCGGGCATTCCCCTCAAAGCACGGCGCGAGCAGATGCTCGGGCACTAAAAGAATCCGATTCTGAGGGTCACCTGCGAGCCAGCGCGCGGCATCCTCAGCCTCGGCATTACCCTCCCGCCAGCGCGCATGCCCAAAGTTGGTGATCTCGCGATCGAGATAGAGCAAGAACTGCTCCTTGTAACCGACCAACCCAAGTTCGCGTCCTGCCGGGACTTGCGCAAGCATTGATCGCATAAAGCCCGAAGCCGATCGCTCAGAATTGATCTGTGGTGCGATGGCAAGGCCCCAATGCACCGTGAGACACGCGAGCACCAAGGGCCAGGCGAGCAAAGGTTTGCGCCACTTCGCGAGCGACCAAAGCAGAACCGAGCACAATGCAAAACTGAAGACCGGCCAGGTGTGTTGCAGCTCGATGTCTTCCCAGATGCGATCGATACGATCGATACCCACTAGACGCCCGAGCACCAGCAAAAGCGCGGGTATAACGAGTACCGCAGCGAGTCCCAAAGAAGCTCTTTGAACGCCAAGACGACGATACAGATTCGGTAGGTGTGCCGAGGCGGCCAACGCGAGGGCCGGTAGCGCCGGCAGAATATAAACGCCTCGCTTACCGGGACTCAGACTGAAAAAGACGATCACGACGACGGCCCAAAGTAGCGGTAACACCGTCTCTACGCGACGCTCAGCCGTATCGGCCCGCCAGCGAGGGACCAACCACCAGAGCAATAGACTGAAGGGTAACCACAGCACGGGTACGACTTCGACGAGGAAGTAGTACCAAGGACGCAAGTGGTGCCACGCGGCCGTGTAACGCGTCACGGTCTGTTGAAAGAGCAACTCGTCACGATAGGAGGCAAGCTCAGCCGATCCAGAGTTCGCCACGTGCAACAACATCGGCACGAGCCACGCCGCCAAGACGAGAACAAATGACGTCAATACGACTAAGCCATAACCCCAATGAGCCGGTGACCTTTCACCCGACGAGCTCGTCGTGAACACCGCGGGCTTGCGCAGCAACCACCAAGCCAACGGCCAGATCAGCAGCGTCAAGAAACCCACCGCCTTATCCATGACACCGAGTCCGGCCGCCAACCCACCCACGATGACGAGACCAAAACTCGGCGCGATCAACCAATGCCGCAGGAACGCCCACAGCGCCAAGGTACAAAAGAAAATCAGCGTGGCATCGATCTGCGCACCACGCGTCGTAATGGTGAAGTGCAGCGTGCAGGCCAGCGTGATGGCCGCCAGCAAGCCCGCGTCTCTCCCATGCAGCCGCTTGGCGACGTCATAGACCAAAAGCAGAGTGCCAAGCGAGGCGAGCATCGAGGGCAATAAAAATGCCCAGCGCAACGATCCGATAACGGAATATGCCGCAGCCATCATCCAAAAATGCAGCGGCGGCTTGTCCTGATAGAGATCGCCACCGGCTCGGGGAATCAACCACTCGCCCGTCGCGACCATATCGCGCGCGATCGAGGCGAAGCGCGGTTCGTCAGCGGGCCACGGATCGCGCAGGCCGTAGCCTGCGAGAATCAGCAACGAAAACCAAAGCGCTATCCAAAGAAGATCGGTCGCGGTCGATCGAGACATAGTCAGGCGTCAGCCTGCTGTTTGCCGGCGCGGATCAAATACAGATTACGCAGGTAGACGACCAGTCCCAAGCCCTGCCCGGCGATGAACACCGGGTCTTGCCGATGGATGGCATACGCGAGCAAGGTCACGCCACCGGCGAGGCTGAAATACCAAAACGCCGTCGGGATCACGCTACGCTTGACGCGCTCGCTCGCCAACCATTGCACGAAGAAGCGAGCGGAAAAAAGCGCTTGCCCTAAAAAGCCGATGACGATCCAGAGTGTCGTGTCGCTCGCCTGCATGTCATTCCTCTCGAACCGTTAGACCGCTTTTGTAGCGGCGCCGTAGCCACATCACGCCAAAGATATCGACGATTCCGACCCACAGGCGATCGAATAAACCGTACTTCGAGACACCACGTTCACGTGCACGATGCCTAACGGGTACCGACTTCACTCGGCAACCGGCCCGCAAAAATAACGCGGGCAGGAAGCGATGCATATGATCGAAGCGCGGCAAGTCCATGAACGCCTCGCGCTGCATGACCTTAATGCCGCAACCCGTATCGGGAGTGCCATCACCGAGTAACGCGCCGCGCACGCCATTGGCAACTCGAGACTGAGCATGCCGCAGCCAGGTATCGCGTCGAGCCGTGCGATTGCCCATGATGAGCTCGGCTGAGTGGCGTTCCGCATACAGCGCTGGAATATCAGCGGGGTCGTTTTGACCATCTCCATCGAGCGTTGCGATCCAAGGCGCTCTGGATGCGCGTACGCCCGAGCATACGGCGGCACTCTGACCGCTGCGAAACGAGTGCTTCAATAAGCGTATCGCGCCGATCCCCTCCTGGCGCGCCTGTAGTACCGCAGCCGCGGTGCCATCCGTGCTGCCATCGTCAACAAATAAAATCTCAAACGGCATTGCCTGCAACGCCGCTGCGATCTCGCGAGCCAAGGGGATGACATTACCCTCCTCGTTACACACGGGAATGACGACGGAGATCTCAGGCGTGGCGGAATGGGTCATGTTGTTACTCGTTCACAATCAATCGTGAATTGGCGATCGCATCGGGCACTGGCAACCGCCAACGCTTGTGCGACCAAGGCCAATCGGGCGGTGCTTCGTGAATCTGACGCTCGACGCGGCGCGCGTAGCGCTCGGTGAACTCACCCTCACCAAAGACTTCGCCCACCTCGGACAATTTTTCGAACCGCACTCGATAGCAGCCTCGATCGGTACGTTCGATGGCACAAAAGAAACTGGGGTAGCCGAGTCGCTGCACCAGCACCTCGCCACCCATGAAAAAAGCGGAGTCTCGATTGAGAAAGCGCGTCCAGTGACGTCGGTCACTGTCGACCGGCTCCTGATCGGCAACGAGCGCAATCAAACGCGGGACACGTCGACGCGCAATCACATCGCGCGTCAGCTTATCTGCCGGAATCAACCGCGCGCCGAAACGTGTGCGTAAAGCGAACATCTCGCGATCGGCCCAAGGGTTTTTCAAAGGCTTGTAGGCGACATCGAACGGGTACCCAAGATGGCGAGAAATCGCCAGCAGAATCCACTCCCAATTACATTGGTGAGCTGCAAGTAACAGCGCGGGCGTTCCTGTGGCCAGGGTCTCTCGAACGGTCTCGAGACCCACTAGTTCCATGCGTCGATCGAGTTCCGCGCCATCGATCGTCGCTGACTTGATGATTTCCACCATCACATCGCCATACCCACGGTAGAAATCGCGTTTGATGCGCTCGCGGGCGGAAACGTCCAATTCCGGGAATGCCAGCGCCAAATTCGCGTCTATCACTCGTGGCCGATAAGGAAAGACTTTGAGCGCGAGCACGGCAAATAGACGAGATAGAGCGTGCAGAGCCGACAGCGGCAACCGGGAGATGGCACGCACCCACCAAGCTGGGATCGGAGCGGATGCAGACTCTAAGGTCATTTCGGCCGCGAGTTTACCGTACAATTCGAGCAAGCATGAGTACGCTTTTTCTCGTCCGCCACGGCCAAGCCAGCTACGGTAGCGACAATTACGATCAACTCTCGCCGCTTGGTGTCGCGCAGGCAAACCATCTGCGTGATCACTTCACCGAGAACGCCATCGAATTACACGGAATTTGTAGCGGTCGATTGCAACGCCAGCGCAGCACCGCTGAAATCTTGGCCGGCAGTTCGTTGCGAAATATCGTCGTTACCCCCGCCTTCGACGAATACGACGCACACCGTTTAATGCAGCATTACGCCCAATTGACTGGCGAACCGCTGCTGTCACTACAAGGCACGTCGGAGCGCCTCGAGCCACGCCAGTTTCGACAGCACCTCGAACGCGTGAGTCGCGCTTGGGTGCAAGAACAAGTCTCGGCACCAGATCTAGAGTCGTGGCAGGCTTTTCGTTTACGCGTTGGTCGCGGCATCGATGAGATCACTGATGCGGCACCTCGCAGCCAAAATATTGCCGTCGCAACCTCGGCGGGCGTCATCGGCGCCGCCATCGGTCACGTGCTCGGACTCAATGACTTGGCGGCGCTACAATTGTCCTACGTAGTGCTGAATTCAGCCGTTACGCGAATCGAATTTGACGGAAGCCGTCGAACGCTGGTCTCGTTCAACAGCACCGCCCACCTCGAACGCGCCGGTCGTCGCGAACTGCTCACGTACCTCTAGAGTTTTGCGATCGAGCCCGCAGCGCCATACAAACTGCCGGTACGCGTGGAGAGGAAGCGCTCAAGCGGGATCGCCTCCTGTTTGAGAAAGCCTTGCTTCGGCAAGAACCCTTCTCGAACCATTTCGATCACCGCGACGACCGATGCCGAGGTCGTCCATGCAATGGCGGTTCGAGATCGTCCGTTGATATCGATCGGCCGGTAGGCGCGCACGAATTCACGGCGGTGCAAGCGACCATCGCTCCAACCTTCAGCGGCTGCGTGAACGTAGACCACATCGGCATCGACCGGTGGCTTCGCATTCGCGAGAATCTCGCCCGCCAGTTCGCGACGTTCGCGCATCAGCAGCTCGTGAAAGAAAAAGTTCATCAGCTGAACATGCCCCGGATAGCGCATCGTCTTGTAATCGAGATTCTCGACACGCCCCTCGAAGGTTTCGCACATCGTGCCAAGACCGCCCGATGTGGTGAACGCCTCGAGCTGCATGCCGTCGATATAGAGCGTTTCGATCCACTCCATGGCACTCACGGTCTTGCGCACACCCTCTTCGATCACTTCGCAGTCGTTCAGGTATTCATTGACGACACCCTCGGGCGACCAGTTGAAGGCGTAACCCAAAAGACCGGTCGGATTTTGCGGCAGCGCACCAACCCGTAAACGGATCGATCGAACTCGCTCGAACTGATTGGCAAGGTCCGCACCGACGATACCGATGAATCCCGGTGCCAACCCGCATTGGGGCGCCATCAAAGAGCCCGATGAGTCGGCTAACCGACGAATGTGCTGCGTTGTCGGCACATCCTCGGTCAGATCGAAATAGTGCAGGCCCAGCTCATGCGCACAACTCGCAACGCCCTTGTTCAGCGCGTATGGCAAACAGGACAGTACGGCGTGCTGCCCCTTGAGAGCGCGCTGCAAAGCGCTGCCATCGGCCACATCCACCACCGTCGCCTCTAGCGCGGGCGTCTTAACCGGTCGACCATCGATCGGCGTGACGACGAATCCTGAACCCTGCAACAACTCTGCCGCCAAATGCCCGACTTTACCGAGACCCAAAACGGCTACTTTTTCGATAGTCATGACGCCAACCTCAAATATCGAAAGTCACACCCTGCGCGAGTGGCAGGTCGCGCGAATAATTGATGGTCGCCGTCTGACGACGCATGTATCCCTTCCAAGAATCCGAACCGCTCTCACGACCACCACCTGTTTCTTTCTCACCGCCAAACGCACCACCAATCTCAGCTCCTGAGGGACCTATGTTGACATTGGCGATCCCGCAATCGGACCCGGCGGCGGCGACGAACTGCTCTGCTTCGCGAAGATCGAGCGTGAAGATGCAGGACGATAAGCCTTGCGGCACGGCATTTTGCATCGCGATCGCGTCTTCGAATTGCTCGTAGGTGACGACATAGAGAATCGGCGCGAATGTCTCTTCGTGCATGATCGCCGTCTGCCCTGGCATAGAGACGATCGCCGGACGCACGTAGGTGCCACCCGTCGGCACACCCTCCGTCACAGCACCCCCGCCCCACACCTCGCCACCCTGCGCACGCGCTTGCTCGAGTGACGCATTCATTCGCGCAAGCGCTGCGGCATCGATGAGTGGCCCCAAGAGCGTCGCTTTGTCGCGCGGATCGCCGATACGCAAACTCGCAATAGCCTGCTTCAGGCGCGCCATCAAAGAATCGTGTACAGAGCGATGTACGATCAATCGTCGCAATGTCGTGCAGCGTTGACCGGATGTTCCGATCGCCGAGAACACGATCGCGCGTACCGCAAGGTCAAGATCAGCCGAGGGCGCCACGATCATCGCGCTATTGCCGCCCAACTCGAGAATGCTGCGCCCAAAACGCTCAGCCACGATCTGACCGACGATGCGGCCCATCCGAGTCGAGCCTGTTGCCGAAACAATAGCGACGCCTCGCGAACGAGCAAGAGCCTCACCCTGCTCCGCACCGCCGATCACGAGTTGTACGAGACCAGGAGGCGCATCGGAGCCGAAGCGCTCGAGTGCGCGCGCGAAGATTCCCATGGTCGCAAGCGCCGTAAGAGGCGTTTTATCGGAGGGCTTCCAAATGACTGGATCGCCGCATACCAAGGCGAGCGCCGCGTTCCAACACCACACTGCTACCGGAAAGTTGAACGCCGAAATGACGGCACAAGGGCCCATTGGATGCCAGGTCTCCATCATGCGATGCAGCGGACGCTCCGAGGCGATCGTCAGACCATGTAACTGACGCGATAGACCCACGGCGAAGTCGCAGATGTCGATCATCTCCTGTACTTCACCCTGACCCTCCGTGACGATCTTGCCCGCCTCGAGCGTCACGAGCGCAGACAGCGCTTCTTTGTCGCGTCGCAACTCTTCGGCAAAGAGACGAATCAACTCACCGCGCCTTGGTGCTGGCACGTTTCGCCAAACACGGAAGGCCGCTTGAGATCGCTCGATTGCAAGCTCAACATCGGCCAGAGTGGTAATCGGTGCTTCACCGATTTTCTTGCCATCGATCGGCGAATAGCTCGTGAGTGTGTTCGTCGCATTCATAGGAGATGCCCCAAAATTGGCGTTCTAATCTCTCCATTATGAAGGATCAGCTAGCTCTCGAGCCATAAGCGACGATACGCGCCGTCCCCATCGTATTGACGTGCTTGCCGATCGGGATCAAAACGACGTCCGACGCGCGGGTCTGTGCCGCGACCACTGACATAGAGCCAGTTGCCTTGATTACTGTAGATATCGAAGTCGACAAGCTGATACTCGAACCACGCAGCACCAGCACGCCAGTCACCGAACAGATCGTGA
Source organism: Steroidobacteraceae bacterium (assembly GCA_049455235.1). GTDB lineage: Bacteria > Pseudomonadota > Gammaproteobacteria > Steroidobacterales > Steroidobacteraceae > UBA964. The sequence continues at coordinate 16,214 of JBMTZD010000023.1, read as the reverse complement.
ATCAGATAGCTCGCGACGTTCTGCCGCAGTCGGTTCGATAAATAACCGGTACAGGCGAGTTCACGCATACCTGCATCAATAAAAGACTCACCAGTCACACCCCGGCACCATTGCTCGAAGGCCTCGCGATCGTGTCGCGGCGCCGATTGGAAACTCAAACCCGCCGCAAGATACAGGCGTCTGCCATGCTGCAGATGCAAGAAACGGAAGTAATCTCGCCACAGAAGCTCGAACCATATCCAATACGTGCTTTCGTTAGCACCGCAGGCTTGCTCATGACGTTTCAACGATTCGAACACGCAACGCGGTGACAAGGCACCACTGGCGAGCCAAGGCGAGAGCTTGGTCGAATAATCCAACCCCGCAAGGCCGTTACGAGTGATTTTGTAGGTTTGCGGCTTTCGACTCTCAAAATAGTCATTTAGATAGGCGAGCGCCGCCGACTCACCACCGCCGCATCGCGCGCTCGAGTACGGAAACGACGATCGTGCATCCGCCGCAACACTGGCCACGCCCAATAGCGCCTCGATATCCGCTGCATCGACAGTGACATCGGGCGGCGGTGGGAGCGACTTCGGTGCCGCGATCGCACCACGCGGCTCAACGCCGGCCTTCTCCACCCACTCACGAAAGCGGGTGAACACCCGCGGTAGAGCGTCGATCTCGAAAGGCAGATCGTTGATCTCGAGCAAAGACGACTGCCAATGCGTATGAACCTCGAATCCCGCAGCACGCAGTGCCGCCAGATCGGCCTCCTCTTCTGGCGCCGCGATATGCTCACAATGAATGCGCGTCACCCTTAAGCGCCTTGCGTAGTCGATCAGCAGCGCGATTCCCGCGCCTGCCAGTACATCGAGACGCTGAGTCCGACCAGAGTTTCGGTAAGTCGCTAAATTTGATTGCAGATCGAGCAAGGTATCGGCCAAGACGCGCCGCCGATGCAGACCCATGCGCTGAGCGCAAAAAGGCAGCCACGCGCTCGGCACATCATGCTTCTCATCGTGCAAATAAACTAACGCGAGCTCACTCGCCCCGGCGGCCGCGGCCATCAACCCCGGCTGGTCGTGCAACCGCAGATCGTTTCGAAACCAGTACAGCGCACGCGTCATCGACTACTCGGCGTGCGTCGACAGCGCTCGGAGCAATACTTCACGGCGTCCCAGTTCTTTGCCCAAGACTTACGCCAAACCATCTCGCGACCACAGCGCTCGCAGACCTTTCGCGGTAGCGACGCTTTGTTACCGCGAAACTCGCTCTTCAACGCCGACGCGCAGCAGCCAATACGCGCTGCGCCTTTACCCAGTGCGGCCGATCGATGAGCTTGCCTTCGATACGCAACGCACCCACGCCGGGAGCTGCCTCGAAGGCCGCGATGATGTTGCGCGCCTCCTCGAGTTCCGCGTCGGACGGCGTAAATGCATCGTGGATGGCGGCGACCTGAGCTGGATGGATAGCGAGTTTGCCGACATAACCCATCCGGCGTGACTCGCGCGCACGTGCGCGCATAGCGTCGATATCGCGAATTTCGGTGTCGACGGTATCGATGGCAAGAACGCCCGCGGCCGCCGCCGCGGTGAGGCACAGCGAACTCGCCCAGACATACGGCGCCTCATAGCGACCGCTCGCATCCCGATTACCCAGAGCACCCAAGTCCGTCGCGAGATCCTCGGCGCCCCAGGTCGCGCCGATTACCCGAGCGGGCATCGATGCAAAGGTCGACATCGCAAGTAAGGCGCCCGCGGTCTCGGTGATCATCGGGATCACTCGAATCACACCGGGCATTAGGCCCGCTGACGCCTCTAGCGCCTCCAACCAATGATCCAAGCGACGAACATCATCACCATGACGGGCCTTCGGCAACATGATTCCATCCGGCCGCGCCGCCACGATCGCTGCCAAATCGGCCAACGCGACCTGTACACCCGCTTCTACAACATCAATCGGATTGATCCGAACCCACAGGGGCACAGTCCTGCTCGACCGTCGCAAGTAATCAGCGATGTGACCCCGGGCCTCGACTCGTCGCTCGGCTGCAACGGCATCCTCGAGATCGAAGATCACCGCATCAGCACCACTGTTCTCGGCTTTCTCAAAGCGCTCGGGACGATCACCCGGCACGAACAACATGGATCGCATGGGAGGCATTCACTCCAGAATGGAATCAAAACACCTCAAGTTTGCCATGGCACCACCTAGGGCGCGGCAAGAACTTGCCTCATCATTGACCTGTTTACCGAAAGATCATTTCGAAATCGAGTTTTTGTCGCGCTTGAAAACTCGAAATGTGAACCGGTTGGCAGTTTTGTCCCCAGCTATCCACCCCAACGGAGGCGACGGCGATGCCTATCGTCATCAATACGAATCTGAATTCGATCACAGCTCAGCGCAGTCTCGAGACGGTCAACCGTCAACTCACCCAATCCATCCAACGACTCTCCTCGGGTTTGCGGATCAATAGTGCACGCGACGATGCCTCGGGCCTCGTCATCGCGACGCGACTCACCTCGCAGATCCGTGGCCTCAATGCCGCGGTACGCAACTTGAGCGACGGTATCTCCCTCGTGCAAACGGCCGAAGGCGGTATCAGCTCGATCACGAGTAACTTGCAGCGCATTCGTGAGCTCGCCGTCCAATCAGCCAACATTACGCTCACTGAAACCGAGCGAGCCGCGCTGCAGTCGGAAGTCACCCTCGCTCGTGAAGAAATCACGCGCGTTGCACAACAGACCACCTTCAACGGCCGAGTCTTGCTAAATGGCGGACTTGGCCCCGGCAACTTCGTCGCAGGCGCCAATATCACAACGTGCTGTCGTTCTCGGGCATCGAGGATCTACGCGCCACCGCGCTCGGCTTTAACCAAGCGACGGGTTTGCCGCCCACGCCCGTGGGTGAGGGCCCTGGCGGTGTGCCGGGCTTCACACGCACCAACCTGCAGGTGTTGCCAACCGGCACCAGTACCGCGCAAAGCATCACCGTGCTCGGTACGACGTACACTCTAGGCAGCTTTGCTCCGGGCGCACGAGATCTCGCGAACGCCATCAACGGACTGGGAGTAGCGGGCCTCAATGCCGCTGTGGGCGCCAATACGATCAACGGCAGCATCGACAGTAGCTACGTCAATTATTTTGATCCCGAAGGCACACTCACGATCAACGGCGTCGACATCGCCCTGGTCGGTTCGCGCAGTAATAATTTCAGCCAAAATGTCGATGCAGCCGTCGCGGCGATCAACGCGCGCTCGATCGATACCGGAGTTGTGGCAAGCAACGGCGTCTCGCAGGGTAACGGCCTGATTCTCACGGCCGCGGACGGACGCAACCTCACGGTTTCATTCGAGGCCACCGACATCAATGAAACCCGCGCCCCGATCGGCCCGGGACCCGGAGGCTTACCCGGCTTCATCGCCACGAATGTCGACGTGACGAGTGCCGCCAATGCCAGCGCACAGAATGTGAATGTGCTTGGGACGAACTATGCTCTCGGCACGTTCGAGCGCGATGCTCGAACTCTCGCGGAGGCCATCAACAATGCCGAAATCCCCGGCCTCTCCGCCAATGCAGAGGCCAATGTCTATGAGGGCGCACAGAGCAGCTCCTACTTCAATTTCTTTGATCCGGAAGGCGTGCTCACACTTAACCAAGTGGCGATCACCCTCACTGGTCTAAAGTCGAATAGTCTGTCGCAAAACGTCGATCTAGCCGTCGCAGCGATCAATGCTGTGTCGGGCCAGACGGGCGTGACCGCCTCGAACGGCACCGGTAACGGTGCAGGCATCATCTTGACGGCAGCCGATGGCCGCAACATCACCGTCGATTTCCAAGCGACCGATATCAATACGGAACAGGCAATCACCGGCGCCGGCCCTGGCGGTCTGCCCGGCTTTATCGCCAACGAGATCGCCGTTGCAGGATCATCGGTCGCAGCCGCGCAGTCAGTTGAAGTGCTCGGTACCAACTATGCGCTCGGTACCTTTGCGCCTAGCGCCAACAACCTTGCGAGCGCCATCAATTCGGCCGGCATCGCGGGCCTCACCGCCACGGCCAACGCCAACGTCGTTGAGGGAGAACAAGACTCCAGTTATTACCAGTACTACGCACCGCAAGGCATCCTGACGATCAACGGGGTGGATATCGCGCTCTCGGCCAACAAGACGAGCAGCATGACCTCCAACATCGCGACGACCATCAACGCGATCAACCAAGTCTCAGCCCAAACCGGCGTTGTCGCACAAAATGGCTTCTCGGATGGCAAGGGCGTCGTGCTCAGTGCAGCCGATGGCAGCACCATCACGGTGACTTTCCAAGCGACCGATGTCGGAAACGAAACCGCACCCGACTATTCGACCACCGCAGGCAACTTCGGCGTTGCGATTACCGGGGCCGCGGGTCAAACCGGCACCGTTAATCTCGCCTACCTTGCACCCGAGGGCGTGCTGTCGGGGAATGTGAACTTCAGCTCCAGCACGGGCCTGACGCAGACCAATTTCGATGTCGTGGGTGAACTCGGTCCCGACACCGATCCCGCACCGGATTTGGCCACGGTCGCCGGCAACTTCGGTTTGCTCGAGACGAGCGCCGCTGGCGTTGCCGGCTCGATTTCGATTGCTTATGCCGCACCCGATGGCGTCATGAACGGGTCGGTGCAATTCAACTCGGCAACAGGCCTTGGACAGACCTCCTTCACCGTGCAAGGCGAGCTCGGTCCGGATACGGATCCGGCGCCTGACTACCTAAGCGTTGCCGGCAACTTCGGCATCACCACGACGGGACCGAACGGCGTGTCGCCCGGCATCGACATCAGCTATGTGGCGCCGAGCGGAATCTTGAGCGGTACGGTGGAACTGAGCGAATCGACCAACCTCACCGAACGTACGCTGCAGATTGTCGGTTCGCTACAAAGCTCTGACTTTCGCAGCGTTGCCGATATCGATATCTCGACAATTACGGGCGCGAATCTCGCCATCCAGACCATCGATGGTGCACTGCAAACGGTCAACTCCACTCGCGCTCGATTGGGCGGGGTGCTGAACCGGCTCGATAGCGCCATCGACAACCTACGGGTCGCTGAGGAAAACCAAATCGCGGCGCGCTCACGCATCTTGGATGCCGACATCGCCGCCGAAACAGCAGCCCTTGCTCGCGCCCAGGTACTACAAGAATCGGGTATCGCATTACTGGTGCAAGCAAATGCGATCCCAATGAATGTCGTCAACCTTCTACGCAACAGTTATCTCTAGAGTCGGCGGGTTCTAGTATCCTCCTCTCGCCCCGCAACCCGGGGCGAGATGGGGACTTTTTTAATGGCGGATTCTTCGTTCGATGTATTGATCGTGGGAGCTGGTCTCACCGGCGTCGGCTCGGCGGCCGATCTGAGTCGTCGCTTCCCGAAAAAACGCATCGCCATCATCGAAGCGCGTGAGCGCATCGGTGGCACTTGGGATCTCTTTCGCTACCCCGGCATCCGTTCGGACTCCGACATGTACACGCTTGGCTATCGAGCTCGACCGTGGCGTGAGCAGCGCTCGATTGTCGATGGCCCTTCGATTCGCCGCTACATCGAAGAGACGGCCGCGGAAACCGGCGTCGACAAACTCATTCGCTTTGGTCAGCGCGTCGTCGCAGCCGCTTGGTCGTCACCTCGGGCGCGATGGACCGTTGAGATCGAACATCGTGACGGCACGCGCTCGACCGTCGAAACCCGCTTCTTGCATTTCTGCAGCGGCTACTACAGCTACTCAGAAGGTCATCGCCCCACCTGGGAGGGCGAAGCGGATTTTCGTGGCGATATCATCCATCCGCAGTTCTGGCCCGAAAACTACGACTATCGCGGTAAGAAAGTCGTCGTGATTGGCAGTGGTGCAACCGCCGTGACACTCGTGCCCTCGATGGCCGACGACGCAGCACACGTCACCTTGCTGCAGCGCTCACCCACGTATATCGCGACCCAACCAGCTGATGATCCGCTCGCCAAATGGCTCACACCTTGGATGCCAAAACGCCTCGCCTACTGGATAGTGCGTTGGAAGTGCATCCTCGCGGGACTTTTCTTTTACTGGTTAGCTAAAACGCGTCCGAAGCCGTTCAAACGCAGCGTGATCAATCTCGCTCGCAAAGAATTACCGCCTGATTTCGATATCGCAAAGCACCTCACACCCAGCTATAACCCTTGGGACCAACGCCTATGCGCCGTCCCCGATGGAGATTTATTCAAGGCGATTTCAGCCGGCAAAGTGTCGATGGTTACCGACCATATTCGTCGCTTCGTGCCCGAGGGGATTGAACTCGAATCGGGCGAGATCATCGCGGCCGATCTCGTGATCACCGCCACTGGCCTCAAGATCGAAGCGCTCGGCGGTGCTGAGCTTCGCGTCGACGACAAACCGGTCAAACTCGAGGAGATCATGGTCTATCGCGGCGCTCTCTTCAGTGGCGTCCCGAATCTGGTTTACACCTTTGGCTATACCAACGCCTCGTGGACCTTGCGCGCCGATCTGATCTCGCATTATCTCGGCCGACTACTGCGCCATATGCAAAAACACGGCTACGACAGCGTGGTCGCCGAGAGAGATCCCTCGGTCCGCGAGCAGCCCTTCCTCGATTTCACCTCGGGCTATGTACTTCGCGCCTTACCCTCACTACCCAAACAGGGCGATCGCTTCCCTTGGCGTATCCATCAAAATTATCTGCGTGATGTGCACGTCACGCGTTTTTCACCGCTCATCGATCCGCATTTACGATTTGGGAAGGCAAGCTCATGAGTTCGCGCGTCTCTTTCGAAGGTCAAACTGCCGTCATCACGGGAGCAGGTAGCGGCATCGGACGCGCGCTGGCGCTCGATCTCGCCGAGCGAGGCTGCCACCTGGCGCTCGCGGATATTCGTGAGCAAACTCTCTCGGAGACCCGAGAGCTGCTCGCAGCTCACCAACAGCGTCGACCAACGTTACGCGTGTCGACGCACGCACTCGACGTCGCCTCGCGCGATGCGATCGATGCATTCCCTGAAGCGGTGCTCGCCGAACACCCCACCGTCAATTTACTGTTCAACAATGCTGGTGTCGCCATCGAGGGAGACTTCCGCGACATAAAGCCTGCCGATTTCGAATGGTTGATGGACATCAACTTTTGGGGCGTGGTACGAATGACCCGCGCGTTCCTGCCGATACTCGAGCGCAGTGAAACAGCCCACATCACGAACATATCGAGCCTGTTTGGATTGATTGCCCCTGCTGGCCAGTCGGCCTATGTCGCTAGCAAATTTGCCGTACGCGGTTTCTCGGATGCACTGCGGCACGAACTCGAACAGGGTCATATCGGTGTGACGGTCGTATGTCCGGGCGGCGTCAACACCTCGATCGCTCGTAACGCGCGTCAATCGAAAGATTTAGCGCCGGCGGATCTCGAGAGACGTCTCGCGCGTGTACAAAAGCTCCTACGGTTGCCGCCCTCGGACGCCGCCAAGATCATTCTCGCCGCCGTCGAACGGCGCGACCCTCGCGTGATCGTCGGAACGGATGCCAAAATCGGGGCATGGGCCGAGCGACTCATGCCGATCACGTATTGGAAACTCGCCCGTAAGCTCATGTTCTGAATTGGAGAGCTGCGATGCTCGCTACCGCCATCTTTTTGGTCAGTCTGTTCATACTCAGCCTCATTTGGCTGACGATGCGCACCGCGCGCGGCGTTGAGCAGCGCCTCCCGCCGATCGGCAAGTTCGTCGATCTGCCTGAAGCGAGATTGCATGTGCTCGACCGTGGCGTTGCAGGTGAGGCAACGCCGCCTGTGCTGATGCTGCACGGGCTCGGCGGCCAGCTGCATCACTTCGCTTATCACCTAGTCGATGCCATCGCGCGACACACCCGTGTCGTCACACTCGACCGCCCCGGCTCGGGATACTCGAGCCGACGAGAAGGCGCCGCGACAACGCTACGTCAACAAGCCGATACCTTTGTGGCTTTGCTCGATCGTCTCAACATTAATAAAGCATTCGTGGTGGGTCATTCTTTGGGCGGCGCGCTCGCGCTCGCACTCGCGATTCATCACCCCACCCGCGTTGCCGGTCTCGCGCTGATCACCCCACTCGCTTTCACGCCGCCCGAAGTGCCGAAGGCATTTCGCGCACTGGATGTCGGCAGCCGTCTCGTCCGACGAATCATTGCTTGGACGCTCGCGACGCCAGGTTTCATGTTGAGCCGAGATAAGGTACTGCCGGCGATCTTCGGTCCAGACCCTGTACCCAAAGATTTCGCGGTGCGAGCGGGCGGCATTCTCGCGATGCGCCCGAGTCAATTTGTCGCGACGTCCGAAGATCTGCGCGCATTACCAGACAATCTGCCCGAACTCATCACTCGATATGACGAGTTACAGCAAGAGGGCGCGCCACCCATCAGTATCCTCGTTGCGCGCCAAGATCGGATTCTCGACTCGGTGAATCAAGGAATTGCATTAGCCGACAGACTGCGAGGCGCTCACCTCGAGATCGTCGAAGGCGGTCATATGCTGCCAGTCACCCAACCCGAACGAGTCGTGCAATTTGTCGAAGACGCTCTTAATCGCAGCGCGTGAAACGGGCGATTCTACTAACGGGCCTTTATCTATCGTGTCTCGCTGTCGGGCTGGGTGTCACCTGGTTCATGCTCAAGCGTGTCGGGCTCGAGGGCGTCACGGCGGGTGCTTGGCGTTCAGATTTACTCGCTGGCAGCACGGATGCTGGGCCTTACACGCGGGCGCGCATCGCCGTAAATGCGGTGCTCGCGCTCGATCGCAGCGAGACGATTTACTTCCTCGCAACGCAAGACGACAGCGGCGCGCCGCTACGCGCCAAATGCCACTACCGTTTAAGTGGCGTGGCGCCGAATGTCGCTTGGTGGAGCATCACGGCCTACACCCAAGACAATTTTTTGTTTCCCGTCGAATCGCATCGCTATAGCATCAGCGGGAATTCTTTGAATGTCGCGGCAGGAGACCCCTTTGCGGCGACAATCGGACCTGCCGCGGTAGATCCAGACATCGAAACAGCCGGCATCGGTGAGCTTCGACTGACCTTGCGCCTCTACAAGCCCGATGTCGCTCTGCAGCAAAACCCCGCTGCTTTGCCAGCGCCATCGATCAAGCTCGCGCAGGCCTGCCCATGATCACTCCCGCAGACAAGCGCCCGCGCTGGAGCTGGTATCGACACCTGTTACTAGCCGCGCTCATCGCGATGGCATTACACATAATCGCGGTACTCTTGATCCCGCGACTCGTCATGACTCGTGTCATCGACACCGTGGCAGGCGAAGGCTTGAGACCATTTTTGCCGCCACCCATTGATCACACTCACCGACGAGTCGTGATGCCGAGCCCGGACTTGCTCTACGCGGTGTGCGCCTACGATCTCGCGGACGGTCCGCTACGCATCACACTCGAGGGATCGTACGCCCGTTATTGGTCTATCGCTCTCTACAACTCCCGCTCGGACAACTTCCTCACCATGAGTAGCGATGATGTCGGTAATAACGGTGTGGATTTGACGATCGATGAGACGCGATCCACTCAACATGGTTTGCTGTTGATGCGCGTGATGACCGGCACAAATCCCGAATGGCTGTCGGAGGCCGAGGCATTTCGACAAACATTGCGATGTGAGCAGCAAACGGGTCATGAAGAGTCCGGCGGATGAACCCATCCGCTAGGTGCTAATCCGTCACGCGGCGTGCCCACCGAGCCGGGTCATGCTAGCGCGACGACTTGGATCTCTACCTTGTACTCAGCTGTCGCGAGCTTGGCTTCGACGGTCGCCCGAGCAGGCTTCGCCTCGGGGTGCACCCAGACATCCCACACGCTATTCATCGCCGCAAAGTCAGCCATGTCAGCAAGATAGACATTGGCACTCAGAATGTTTTCTTTGCCGCTACCCGCCGCCGTCAACAAGCGATCGATTTCACCTAATACCTGCCGAGTTTGATTGGCAACATCGCCCGACGTGTCGTTAGCGACTTGTCCTGCCAAAAACACGAAACCGTTGGCAACGACCGCCTGTGACATCCGTTTACCGGGCTCAATTCGACTAATCATGCTCATCTCCTGATCGGCTGACGATCCGCTAGGGCCACTTGGGAAGCCAAGGTTAACAGTGGTGCGCCCCGTCCATCCCCACGCGTCCCCTCGCAAGCTGCCCACGTGACAAATTTCTTAAAGACTTGCCAGTTCAATCGTTATTTGCTTCCATAACGGAATAATTATTACTAGTGCAACCATCTTTTGTGGTTGTGCTCAATGGGGGTTAAAAAGGTATGGCGAAGAACGTTCGCTTCGGCGAGTACTTGCAGACCGTTACCGTCGATACGGCATCGGTCGCCTACGGCAAGTTATTACCCAAACCGCAGTTCGACGCCCAAGGGCGCGAAATCCCTCAAAAAATCACCAAGTTGAATATGTCCGGCGTGGACATCGTCAATTTGCTGCAGCCCTACCTCAGCACCCGCTTCATGGAACAAGTTCGAGCGGTGGTGCCGCTTGCCGTGTTCCTCGCCCTCTTCCAATGGCTCATCCTGCAAAGAACCGTGGCCGATGCGACCTTGATCGGCACTGGGCTATTGGCCGTCATGATCGGCCTGATGATTTTTATGGAGGGACTGAAGCTCGGTCTGATGCCCTTCGGCGACATCATCGGTAGCAACCTACCACGCAAGTTACCTTTACCCGGCGTCCTGACCATTGCCCTGTTACTGGGCGTTGGCGTGACCTACGCGGAGCCGGCCATTGGCACGTTGCAGGTCGCAGGTTCCATCGTCGACCCCGAAAAGGCACCGTACCTATACACGATGCTCAACGACCGCGCCGGTAGCACGGTATTGGTGGTGGGTATCGGTGTCGGTATCGCAGCGGTCTTGGGAACCGTGCGGTTCCTGTATGACTGGAGCCTCAAACCGCTCATTTATTGCAGCCTTCTGCCGGTTGCCATCCTCACCGCTTACTGCGCGATGGATGATGATCTTGCGACCGTGGTCGGACTTGCTTGGGACTGCGGTGCGGTGACCACGGGTCCCGTGACGGTCCCTCTCGTACTGGCACTTGGCATCGGTGTGGCCAACTCCGGCGGTAAAGGCGATTCGCAGTTATCGGGCTTTGGGATCGTCACCCTCGCCTCGGTCTTCCCGATTCTCGCGGTGCTTTCGTTGGCCGTGTTCTGGAAATTCACCGTCCCGGTCGATGTGATTCTGGCCGAGGTCGCTGCCAAGAGCGCTGCCGCCGCTGCTGCCGCAACGCCCGCCTGGCACGAGGTATCGCCGGGTCTCGATGTACGCCTTGGCGTGCAGGCCATCGTCCCGCTCGTCATCTTCTTGATGGTGGTGCTCTTCGGCATCCTCAAAGAAAAGCTGCCGAACGCCTTCATCATCGTATGGGGCTTGTTCCTCTGCGTGCTCGGCATGTGCACTTTCAACGTCGGTTTGACCTATGGCCTAGCTGCCCTTGGTTCTCAGACTGGCTCGTTGATCCCAGGCGCATTCGTCGCGATCGAGTCGATGCCTAATGCACCGCTCTACCCGGCCGCGGTCGGTATTTTCCTCGCGGCCGCATTTGCGTGGGCGCTCGGTTATGCAGCGACCATGGCAGAACCGGCACTCAATGCACTGGGCTTGACCGTCCAAAACTTGACCAATGGCGCGTTCAAGAAATCGATGCTGATGTACGCCGTCGCCATTGGCGTAGCCACGGGCATCATGCTCGGTGTCTGCAAGCTGATCTTCGACTTCAATCTGCTGTACATCTTGATCCCGGGCTACGCCATCGCCTTGGTTTTGACAGCGCTCTCGACCGAGGAGTTCGTTAACGTCGGCTGGGACAGTGCAGGCGTGACCACAGGACCAGTGACCGTGCCGCTCGTTTTGGCGATGGGCCTTGGCTTCGGCAATGCCGTCGGCGCCCTGGAGGGCTTCGGTATTCTCGCCGCTGCGTCCATCGCGCCCATTTGCGCCGTGCTTGCCCTCGGCATTTACGTGCAGTGGAAAACAAAACAAGAACTCTCAGCCAGCACCGCTAAAGCGGCTCGCTGATTTCATCCGAACCAACGCGTCTACCGAGCCCGGAGAGATTCATGGCCAAGCGCAGAATGACCAACCTGATCGACGTGTCGCTGATGACCTGTGTCATCCAGAAAGGCATGGCCGATACCATCAACAACGCCCTGCTCGAACTTGGGGTGCAAGGCGCAACCGTCCACATGGGCGTCGGCACCGGCGTGCGCGAGCGCATGGGCCTGCTAGGCGTTGCCGTCGACGTGGAGCGCGAGATCATCAGCTTCATGGTGCCGAGCGATCAGGTCGATCGAATCTTCGAACGTATCTTCATCATCGGTCGCCTCGATACGCCGGGCATAGGTTACCTCTACGTAACCCCCCTGCTGCAAGCGGCAACCTACATCCCGCCTAACTTGGTGGATCGCGCATGAGCGAGGTGCCACGGATCGACTACACCCGTCTCATCACCTGCGTGATGTACGAGGGCGGTGCCGAGGCGGTGATGGAATCGTTGTTTCGCCGCGGGATTCACGAAGCTTTTTTCTACTCGTCTCGAGGCAAGCCGATCGGCCGCGCCAGCGAGGCCGGCAATCTGCCAGAGATCCCAAAAACGGAAATCTTGCATGCCGTCGTCTCGGCCGACCAATCTGACTACATTTACTCGATGATCTACCACGACTTCCGCTTGAACGAGCCTGGCGTTGGGATGATCACCGTCAACCGACTCAATCGTTCGTCACGACTGGCACTCCCTGAGGGAGTTGAGTTCGTGTCGACGCTACGCAAGGAGTGATCCATGAGTGACGAACTGAAGAACCGGGCGCAACGCAACAAGCGCTTGATTTTCGATGCCGAATCTTACGTCTATCACAACGTCGCGCTCGTGTCGGTCTCTCGTGGACGATCGGACGAGAACGTAGTCGAAGCTTTAAAGCTCTATGCCACAGCTTCGAACACCAATCGCGAACTGATCATGCGTATGACCGATGATGTCTACCGCAATCGCATGACCATCTTGGATTCTCTGCAGCCCGCAACACCGGAGCAGACGGTTTTCAAGACTTCGATGATCAACCGCAGCCGCATCGAGAACCTCGATCATCGCTCAAAGGTCAACCGCCAGCTGATCGATGCTAACGACAAGATGCTCGAAGCCTATCGTTTGATCAAAGAAGCGATCGTCCAATTCTCGGATGTCAACGATGCCATGCTGGAACATTGCGACGATGCGGCCGATCGTAACGCACAGTTTTTCGATGGCGAACTCGCTCATCAAATGCAGCAGGCTTCCGATCAGACCAATAACGAACGCGTGAACGAAAATCTGGAGCTTATTGCTGCGATCCGCGAGCGCGCTCAGGGTAATCGCGAGCGTTTACATGCACGATTCGACACCGCCAGCGCCGAATCGGGCACGTTGACAAATTTGGACGACAAGCTCGAGAGCCAGCGTTCGGAGATCATCGCTCTACGCGAAAAACTCGACGCCAACCAAAGCCGGGTCGCTGAGACGATCTACAAGCTCTGAACATGTCGCTGACGCGTAGCAAGCGCTGGCAGCGATGGCTGGCCTGGTGCTTCATCGCGGCCGGCGGCGTCGTTATCGCCGCCTTCATGATCGGCTTCCATCATGGCGAAGAGTGGGCCCGAGTTGCGCGTGAACGCGTACTCGGGCTTTCACCGTGGTGGTTTCTGCTTATCACGCCACTGACCCTAGGCCTCATCCGCTACCTCACTTTGCGCTTCATTCCCGTGGCGGCCGGCAGCGGCATCCCACAGGTCATGGCGCTCACCGAACAGCCGACCTCGCTTGAGCACGCCCGAAACAAATTGCTGCTCAGCCCAGCCGGCACGCTCTTTAAGGTCGTCGCTGTATGCCTCTCGATGGCGGGCGGCGGCAGCGTCGGACGCGAGGGGCCGGCCATCCAGATCGGCGCGTCCCTACTTGCGGCTTGGTCACAACGCCTACGCAAAATCACCATCCCGCCGCGGATGATCGTCATCACAGGTGCCGCGGCCGGACTCGCCGCCGCCTTCGGCACGCCGTTCGCGGGCGTGGTGTACGCGTTCGAGGAATTTCTCTGGCGCAAGCGCTACCGCGCGAGTGCCATCGTCCCGATCACGATCGTCGTGGCCGCAGTGACCGCGTGGCTGCTGACCCGTGACCGACAGTTCTTCGACGTCGTCACTGACCTGGCCGTTTCGCCGCCTTGGTGGAGCATCCTTACGCTGGCAGCCTTCTGCGGCCTCAGCGCTGGCATCATGGGTTGGTTGATGGTGATCGGCTTACCGCGCCTCCTGCCGCGACCACGCAGCCCGATCCACGGTGGCCTCATCGCGGCGGCACTCGGCGTCGTGTTGGCGCTGATCGGTATCTGGAGCGGTGGACTTTCCATGGGCTCCGGTAACGAGACTACGGCTCTACTGCTCGATCGAAACGCGAGTATAGATTCGACCGTCGTATCGATCGGGCTAACCAAAGCATTAGCGACCATGCTCACCTTCAGTACCGGCGTACCTGCGGGCATCCTGACGCCATCGCTCGCAATCGGCGGCGGCTTCGGCTACGACTTCGCGCTGCTCGCCAATCTGACCGAGGCGCGACAGTTACTCGCGCTCTTTGGCATGACCGCTTTTCTCGCCGGCGTCATCCGAACGCCGGTCACTACCGCACTCATCGTGGCCGAGATGAGCGGCTTCCATGCTTACGGTCTCGAATTGCTCGTCTCCGCCCTCATCGGGTGCTACGGCGCCAAGGCCATCATGCGCGAAAGTGTCTATGAAGTGGCGCTACATCAAATCCTTAAACCCATCAATAAATAAGCCTAATACTGGCAGAGGCCTCTGATGACTTCGGTACTGGCAGGTCTGAACCAAGAACTCAACAGACCTCGTACGCCGCTCGGACGCGGCTACATGGCGTTCATGATCGCGACGATTTTCGGCTCGATTTTTTTCATGTTCTTGATCGAGGAGTATCCGAAGTACTACACGCACGACAATCCCATCGTGATTGCGGTTGAGGCTTTCTTACTACTGGCCTTCTCAGCCGATTTCCTGCTTCGACTCGTCTCGTTCCGATGGAGCGATTGGAAGAACGGCGTCTTTCTGGTGTTCGATGGCCTTGCGATCCTGCCCTCGCTCGCCATCGTCGCCATGGCACTCGGTTGGGATGTGCACCCGGAAGATGTGATCGTCTTCACACTACTGCGTCTCTTCCGCCTTCTGCGCGTACTCAAATTGCTGCGGATGGGAAACCTGCTCGTCGAGGTACTCGGCGTATCGGTGTTCACCATGGTATTCGGTGCCATCGCACTGCATCTCGGCATTCGCGTATTCGCGCAAATGATGCAGCCGCTCTTCGGTGTCGACTTACACGACTACATCGACGGACCCGTCTTACTGATGGCCGTCACCGCAGTAGGCTCTGCTTTCGGTATTTCCATGGCGATCACCTTCGGTATGGTCAACAAAAAACGCGAGGAGATCGGAGAATTACACCGAATCGCCATGGATGCGGTTGCAGGCTTCGAGCGCGATTTTCGTGACCTATTTCACGAGAGTGTTGATGACAACAAGCGCGAACAACTCTTCGGTCGTTTTCGTGATCGGGTCGACGGATTTCTAACGGCGCAGGTGCCGTACGAAGAAATGAAGGCCGATACAGCGCACTTCCTCGACGAGATTCGTGCGGTTATCAAATCACGACCGAGCATGGATGTTCCTTTCCATGCCGTCCTCGTACAGCGCCTCGCGACCTTCATGACACGAACGCAAAGTAGCTTTCCTCCCGCCTTCTACTCTTGGATGAAGCTGCTGGCCAATCTGTATTTCATTCTGGTGATGCTGGCAGCGCCGGGTCTCATCGGCCTCTGCGTGCAACTGCTCGTGATCTTCGTGTTCTACGGACTACTGATGATCATCGAAGATATGGACTTCGCCATTGATACGAGCGCAACGTTATTCAATGCAAAAATATTGAAGGTATAGTCATCCAATACGCGCTGGCGTTGGACTGAGAAACACGTAACCAATGCGTATCCTTTTCGTCTGTATGGGCAATATCTGTCGATCGCCCTCGGCTGAGGCTGTGCTGCGCGAGTTAGCACGACGAGACTTTCCGCAACTGCCGCTTGCGGTCGACTCAGCCGGAACCCATGACTATCACGTCGGCGAGCCACCGGACCCACGGTCGATTACGGCTGGACGAAACCGC
>JBMTZD010000022.1:0-32234 GCA_049455235.1 Steroidobacteraceae bacterium | reverse complement strand
CCGAAGTCTGCATCTCCTTTGGTAATATCCCGCGCCCCCATGAGTGCTCCCCCCGTCCGCATCCGAGATTTGCATTACGCCGTCGGCACCAGACCGATTTTTGCGGGCGTGGATATCGACGTGCCTCAAGGGCAGATCACCGCGGTGATGGGTCCTAGTGGAACGGGCAAAACGACGCTGCTTCGTCTGTTAACCGGGCAGGTGGCTGCCGATCGTGGGCGGATCGAGCTCTTCGGCGAGTGTGTTGGTGAGCTCGACAAGGCGCGGTTGTATGCGCTGCGACGTCGAACCGGCATGCTGTTTCAGAACGGTGCGTTGCTGACGGACCTCACGGTGTTCGAGAACGTGGCCTTTCCCGTGCGTGCGCATGCGCGCTTACCGGAGTCGGTTTTGCGTCGACTCGTGTTGACCAAACTCGAGGCAGTGGGCTTGCGTGGCGCGGCCGACTTGATGCCCTCGGAGCTCTCTGGTGGCATGGCGCGACGAGTCGCGTTGGCGCGAGCCATCGTGATGGATCCCGAGTTACTGATCTACGACGAACCCTTCGTGGGTCTCGATCCGATCTCGATGGGTGTGATCGTGCGTTTGATTCGCGAGCTCAACGATGCGCTCGGTGTGACGAGTATCGTGGTGTCGCACGATGTCGAGGAGCTGGCGACGATCGCACATCGCAGCTATCTCTTGTCGGAAGGTCGAGTGGTTGCCGCCGGCACGCCCGAGGAGCTCGCTCGCAGTGAAGAGCCGGTGGTTCGGCAATTCATGAGTGGGGCGGCTGACGGGCCGGTGCCGTTTCATTTTCCCGCCGGCGACCTGGCGGAGGATGTACTAGCGCCCGCGGGTCGAGTGAGGAGTCGCTCGTGATCGGCGGTGGGGTGATCGGGAGCAGTTTGGGCCGTCTCGGCGCCGTCGCGCTGTTTCTGCTTCGAGTGCTGCGACAGTGCCCGTCGGCGCTCGCGAAGCCGCGCGCGGTCGTTCATCAAATCTACAATGCGGGTGCGCGCTCGCTGGTGATCATCATGCTGAGCGGCCTTTTCGTCGGCATGGTGCTCGGATTGCAGGGTTTCGACCTGTTGCAACGTTTCGGATCTGAAGATGCGCTCGGTGTAGCCGCGGCGCTCGGATTGCTCAAGGAATTAGGGCCCGTCGTGACGGCTCTGTTGTTCGCGGGGCGCGCAGGTACAGCGTTGACCTCGGAAATTGGCTTGATGCGTGCGACGGATCAGCTGACGGCGATGGAGATGATGGCTGTCGATCCGCTGCGTTATGTCATCGCGCCTCGCTTCCTAGGTGGCGTGATCGCGATGCCGTTGCTGGTTGCGATCTTCGATATCGTTGGGCTCTTTGGTGCACAACTGATCGGAGTACAGTTGATGGCGGTCGACCCCGGCGCCTTCTGGTCGCAAATGCAGGCCGCGGTCGAGCTCGACGATGTTTACGAAGGCATCGTCAAAAGTATTTGCTTTGGGCTCGCGTGCAGCCTGATCGCCGTCTACGAGGGCTATCACGCAGCTCCGACGGCGCAGGGTGTGGGTCTGGCCACGACGCGCACGGTGGTCGTCTCGTCGGTGCTCGTGCTCTTGATCGACTACATGCTGACAGCCGCTTTTCTCGGAAGGTAACCCCGTATGAAACCGCAACGCTCTCTCGAAATCGGCACTGGCCTGTTCGTCCTGCTCGGCTTTGCTGCGCTCTTTTTCCTGACGACACAGCTGCCGGGTAGTGGGCTCTCGCTTGGCGATCAGGCGGGCTATCGGGTGACGGCCAAGTTCGACAACGTCGGCGACTTGAAGGTCGGCTCACCAGTCAGCATGGCCGGCGTTCGTATCGGGCGCGTCGAGGGTATCGGTTTTGATCCGAACGACTACCGCGCGGTGGTCTCGCTCAGCATCGATTCTTCATTCGATCGTATCCCCGACGACAGTGACGCGAGCATTCAGACTCAAGGATTGCTCGGCGGAAAGTATGTGGGGATCGGGCCTGGTGGCTCCGAAACTTTTCTCGCCGAGGGTAGTCAAATCGAGTTCACGCAGTCGGCGATCGTGCTCGAGTCACTCGTGAATAAGTTCTTCGCTAATTTTGCGAGCAAAGATGCCGGCAGTGACGCCGCCAAGGCTGAGTAAGGAAACCATCATGATTCGATCACCGATTCCCCTGTTTTTGTTGTTGCTCGCTGCGATATTCGGTAACCCGTCGGCGCTGGCGCAGGGCAAGGCGAGCGTCGTCAACGCGAGTGAGCCAAATGCGCTCATCGATACGGCGGCCAATGCCATGGTCACCGAGCTCGAGTCGCGACGGGCCGAGTTACGCAAGGATCCGGCCAAGCTCGGTGAATTGGTCGATCGCATCTTATTACCGCATTTCGACGTTAATCACGCCGCGCGCCTTGTGCTCGGACGGCATTGGCGCACGGCGACGCCCGAGCAACGTCAACAATTCATTGATGCGTTCTACGGCTCGCTGATGAGCAACTACGGTGACGCCTTGCTCGAATTCACGGGCGATCGCATCAAGGTGCTGCCGACGCCGGTTCCAGCCGATGCCGTCTCGGCCAGTGTGCGCACCGAGGTTCGGCGCAGTAACGGCACCCGTGTGCCGGTGAACTACTCCCTCCGAAAGACCGAGGCTGGTTGGAAGGTTTGGGATGTGGTCATCGAAGGCATCAGCTACGTGAAGAGCTTTCGAGAGGATTTCGGCGCGGAAATCGATCAGAAGGGTCTCGATGCTGTGATCCAGCGCCTGCAGGCTCAAAATCGGGGTGTGGGTCGCAACGGATGAGCGATTTTCATCTAGCCGCGACACCGGGTGCTAATACCTGCCAGGCGAGTGGCGAGATTGGCTTTGCGAATGCAGTGCACGCGCACGCGCAGTTACAACAGCTAATCGCGGTGAGTGGACCTATGAGCATCGATTGTGGCGGCTTAGAGCGTATCGATAGTGCAGGTCTTGCGGTGCTGCTCGATATTGTCGCGCTTGCGCGTGACCAAGGCACCGCTTTGCGCTACGTCAATTTGCCAGCCGGTGTGTTCCGCCTTGCGCGTCTAGGTGGCGTTGAGGCCTTGCTGCCGGTCTAAACCCGTCGCGCTCCGTCAGGGCGCTTTTGGTGCATCCTCGTCGAGTTCTCGTTCAAGCTCGGCTTCGAGATCGTCACCTGTGGTGACGCCATCGTTCACCAAAAACTCACGCCGCTGCAGATAGGCGCTACGAATGAAGGCGTAGCTGTCGCCGGTGCGATCGAGCACGGCATCGGCGTCGAGTAGTCGCACGCGGCGATCGAACTTGTCGCCAGCCCATAGTCCGTAGCGAGTGCTGTCATCTTCGAGGTACGAACGCGGTTCGGCGAAATCGTCGAGGATGCTGCCGATTCCGTCTCGCAAGGTGTAGGGCCCGAGGAAGGGGAGCACAATGTAAATGCCGCTCGGTATGCCCCAGGCGCCTAGCGTTTGACCGAAGTCTTCGTCGTGGCGCTCAAGTCCTGCTGCGGTGGCAGGATCAAAGAGGCCACCCAGACCTAAGGTGGTGTTGAGCGTGATTCGGCCGAGGTCTGATAGCGCGGGTGCGAATTTTCCTTGCAGGGCGTTGTTGACCATCGTCACGGGGTATTTCGCGTTAAAGAACACGTTCGACACACCGATCTGAACGGGCTCTGGGACTACCCGTTCGTAGCCGCGCGCAACAGGGCGCAACAGAGCGCGGTCGAGATCTTGGTTGAACTGATGGGCAACGCGATTGACGCGCTCGAGCGGATCGCGCGCGTCGCTCGAGTTCGCCCCCGTGGTGGAGCAAGCGACGAGCGGCAACGACAACAGGGCGAGCGCGGACGCCCGCCAAAGGGAAGCAGGGGAATTCATTGCCGCATTTTATCAGTTTCCCGAGTCGGCTCGGGCGGATCGTCTTGCGCGTTTGCCGCTGTCGGCCAGAGCATCACGCACTTCCTTACTACGCGCCTCAAAACGGGCGCGTTGCACCGGAGTGATGTTCGGATGTGCGATCGCCAACTCCAATTGTTTGACGGCGAGCGGAAGATCACCGTTCGCGAGGTGATATTCGGCCATGTAGTGATGCGCGTCGGCTGTGTCGCCCGCACCGCTCGCAGCCACGGCCGTCAACCGAATCTGCTCCGGGGTGGGTGGAACGTTGTTGAATAGATCGAGCAGAACGCGGTGCGCCTCCTTGGATTGCCCGCTCTGCATGAGCACTTCGGCGTAGCGAACCGTCAACGGAATGTTTCGCGGCGCGACCTGTAACGCTTTCTGAAGGCTGCTTCGCGCGAGGTCGAGTTGTCCGGCGGCAAAGAGCGCTTGGCCCAGCGCGGCTTGTAGCAGCGGACTCTCAGGTTGGGCGGCTGCAAGTTCGATCAAGGTGCTCGCTGCTTGGTCGCGCTCGCCGGCACGCAATTGCGCCAAAGCCTGGCCATATCGTTGTGCCGGTGTGAGCGGCGCGCGATCGGTCAGCGCCGCGTAATACGTGCGTAAGTCACTATCGCTCGGCGCACCGAGCACACGGACGCGCTCACGAACGAAAGCGTAGGAGGGGCTCTCAGGCGTGACTTTGGGAGTCAGTTGCGCTGCGCGATCGCGCGACTCGGCGATACGGTTAGTCGTCACCGGGTGGGTTCTCAAGAATTCGGGTACCTGAGCGCCCGAGAGTCCTGCACGTCGGCCGAGCGTTTCAAAAAAATCCGGCATCGCGCTCGGGTCGTAGCCTGCTGCGACCAAAAAGCCGATTCCGATCCGATCCGCCTCGTACTCATTGGCACGCGTGAAGTTGATTTGTTGCTGCGCAGCGGTGCCTTGCGAGATTGCGATACCGGCTTGGATGGCATCGCTCGAACCGGTTGCCATGCCCACGAGGACGGCAGCCAGCAGCGCAGCGGCTGACGCCATTCCTTGACGCCCCCTGGCTTGGATCGAACGGGCGATGTGCCGCTGAGTTACGTGCGCAATTTCGTGTGCGAGTACGCTGGCAAGCTGCGCCTCATTCGCGGTCGCGGTGATCAGTCCGTAGTTCACGCCGATAAAACCGCCGGGCAGAGCGAAGGCGTTGATATCGCCTTCGCGCACGACGAAAAAATGAAACCGTTGCTCTGAGTCGCTCGCTTGCGAGGCAATGCGACTACCGACGCTCTGAATGTAGTCGGTGACTTCGGGGTCTTCGAGGATGAGTCCTTGCTCGCGCAGGCCACGCACGACCATCAAGCCGATTCGGTATTCGTCGCCGAGGGTCAGCGCCGAATTGGCTGCAGATCCGATGTTAGGCAGATCGATCGCATTACCCTGAGCGGGCGCGCGACCACCGGCGAGGGCGGTCACGGCCGCCAAGCCTAGTAGGAGTAGCGGCCGCAGGCTTGCCCTGAGCCGGCTCGAGAACGGAGAGCGAGTCTGCATGCTTCAACTAGACCATGCGGAGCGGGTCTAGTTCAACGGTACAGCCCGGTCCGGTCAGAGCGTCTCCGAGGCATGATCCGCGAGGCGAGAGCGTTCGCCACGGACCAAGGTGACGTGGCCCGAATGTCCCCAGCCTTGGAAGCGGCTGACCACGAAGGTCAGGCCTGAAGTGGTTTCCGTCAGATAGGGGGTATCGATTTGCGCGATGTTGCCGAGGCAGACGATCTTGGTGCCAGGACCTGCACGCGTCACCAGAGCCTTCATCTGTTTTGGTGTGAGGTTTTGGGCCTCATCGAGGATCACGTAGCGATTCAAGAAAGTGCGGCCGCGCATGAAATTCAGCGAGCGGATCTTGATGCGATTTCGAAGCAGGTCGTTGGTTGCAGCGCGACCCCAGCTGCCGCCATCGGAACTTTGCGTCAGGACCTCGAGGTTGTCCATTAGAGCGCCCATCCACGGCTCCATCTTCTCTTCCTCGGTGCCTGGCAGAAACCCGATGTCCTCGCCGAGTGGGATCGTCACGCGAGTCATGATGATTTCCGCGTAACGATTGTGTTCCAAGGTCTGCACAAGTCCGGCAGCCAGAGTCAAAAGCGTCTTGCCGGTGCCGGCCTGTCCTAAGATCGTTACGAAATCGACTTCGGGGTCCATCAAAAGATTGAGCGCAAAGTTCTGCTCGCGATTGCGTGCGCAGATGCCCCAAACACCATGTTTATCGCCGCGAAAGTCGCGCACGATTTCGAGTGTGGCGGTATTGCCTTGCAGTTTGCGCACGATGGCCTCGATGCCACCCTCACGCTCTTCGTAGACAAATTGGTTCGGTATCCACTTGCCGACGGCGGGTCCTGAGATTTCGTAGAACGTTCGCGTGCCTTCTTTCCACGAACGCATGTTCTTGCCGTGTCGTTCCCAAAAGTCGGCAGGCAAGGCCTCGTGGCCGGGTGACAAGACATCAGCGTCCTCGATGGCGCGATCGCTGAAGTAGTCCTCGGCGTGAACGCCGACCACTGCAGCCTTGATTCGAAGGTTGATGTCTTTGGAAACGAGAACGACACGAGAGTCGGAATGCAGTGCTTGCAGCGCAAGCGTTTGCGCGAGGATCGCGTTGTCGTTGCCTTGACCAGGCAGATTCTCTGGCAGTTGGATATTGAGCTGCTGCGTCTGGAAAAACAGTCTGCCGCTGCTCGGCTTTTTGCCGTGATTGCCGGACATATGGTTCGGCAAGGGCAAGCCACTCTCGATTTGTTCGCGCGTGGCATCGCGCATCAGATCGTCGAGGAAGCGACTGACCTGACGCACGTTGCGCGAGGCTTCCGACATACCCTTCTTGTGGGCGTCGAGCTCTTCGAGCACCACCATGGGCAAATAGATATCGTGCTCTTCGAAACGGAATATCGCAGCCGGATCGTGCATCAGCACGTTGGTGTCGAGCACGAAGAGTCGGCGTTCTCGGGTGCTCCGTCGGCGCTTATTCGGGGCGCCGGTCCTCGTCGTGCGGCTCAAAGCGCTTTCGCCGCAGCGAGCACCACTTGCGCATGTCCCTCAGCTTTGACTTTGCGCCATTCGGCAGCGAGTTTTCCGTCGCTATCGATCAAGAAAGTGCTGCGCTCGATGCCGAAGACCTTCTTGCCGTACATGTTTTTTTCGCGGATGACATCGAATAGCTGGCACAGCGACTCGTCTTCATCGGAGAGTAGCTCGTAGTTCAGCTTTTCTTTGGTGCGAAACTTCTGATGCGATGAGCAGCTATCGCGCGAGATCCCGACAACCTGGGTATTCGCGCGTCGGAACTGCGCCTGCAGATCGCGAAACTCTTGAGCCTCGATCGTGCAACCTGGCGTCATGTCCTTCGGGTAGAAGAACAGGACCACCTTCGAACCCGCTGCCTCCTTCAACCGCCATTCGTTACCGTCTGTGGTGACGGCTTTGAAATCCGGCACTTTCTTACCGATGACGACTTTGCTGGTGGCAGTCTTGGTCATGAGCACTCCAGGGTGGGGCCAGAAGGAGGTTGTGGGATCAGGATTTTACGGGCTCGAGAATGGCATCCAGGTTACGGGAGTCGCAAAACTCCATGAACTCCTCACGTAAATGCGCAAGGTGTAATTTGCTCGGTACGTTGACGATCATCTGTACCGAGAACATCAGTGCGCCGGTGTGTGCTGCCGGATAGGTGCGCGTCGCCACTTCCGCGATGTCGATGCCGCGCTGCGAACAGAATCCCGAGAGCGCCGAGACGATACCCGTTTGATCGAGGCAGACGGCGTCGATGGAATAGGGTAAGTATTCCGTTCGTGCAGCGCGCGGTTCCGTTCGCTGCAAATGCAGCGTGATTCCCGACTCGGTGGCAAAGCGAGCAAGTTCCGATTCGAGTTTGGCTAAGGAATGCCAATTGCCGCCCACGAGGGCGACCATCGCAAATTCACTACCGAGACTCGCCATGCGGCTCTCGCTGATGTTGCCGCCGCAATCACTGATGACTTTCGTGAGTTCGTGAACGAGGCCTGTTCGATCCGGCCCGATGGCCGAGATGGCGATGTGTTGCTTCATGTCGGTGCGAGTGTAGCGATTCGCAGGCTTGACCGCGACCCGGTTGCACCACGTAGCGTGAGGCTCGTAACATCAGCGGTCCTCCTTGTACCCCTTCGGTAACTTCATGTCAGCCGGCTTGTTTGCAGGCAGTTCTGTTGCGATCGTCACGCCGATGCGCGCCGATGGTTCCATTGATTTCGCTGCCTGGGATCGATTGCTCGATTACCACGTGAGGCATGAGACGGACGCCATCATCGTGGGCGGCACGACGGGCGAATCCGCCACTATCACGGATGTCGAGTTACGCCAGTTAGTTGTCGCGGCGCAAAGCTTCGTTCGCGGGCGAGCCAGAGTCTTAGCGGGAGCCGGTCTCAGCAGCACGGCCGCAACGATCGAGCGAGTGCGATCTCTCTCGGATCTGGGAGTTGATGGTCTACTCGTCGTGACGCCAGCCTATGTGAAGCCGACACAGGAAGGGCTCTTTCGTCACTACGTTGCGGTTGCCGAGGCGTCAGCCGTACCCGTGATGCTCTATAACGTTCCCGGTCGCACGGGTGTCGACATGCAGCCGGCGACGGTCGCACGACTAGCCGCAGTCCCGCAGATCGTGGCCATCAAAGAGGCCGTCGCCGACACCACACGAATCGAGACGCTGTGCAAACTTGCACCGAGCATCACCATTCTCTCGGGCGATGATCCAACAGCCTGTTCGGCGATCTTGGCGGGCGCTCAGGGTGTTGTGTCGGTGACAGCGAATGTCGCGCCTCAGGGTATGGCGCGCATGATCAAAGCCGCGCGTGCAGGGGATGTTGCGGCAGCGCGCGCCATCGACGCGACATTGGCCGGCCTGCATAGCGAGCTCTTTTGCGAGCCCAACCCGATCCCGGTCAAGTGGGCGCTCGAGCGTATGGGTCTGATCGGCCCGGGCATTCGTCTGCCGCTGGTGTCGCTATCGGCTGAATACGGGCCGCGCGTCGAGGCAGCGATCGCTCGCGCTGGGCTGCCGCTAGCGCCTACAATGCGCTCATGAACTGGTTTCAAGCGATTTACTCTCGACCTCTGGTGCTGCTCGCGGCAGTGGTGTTGTTGCCGGGTTGCGCAGCCATCAACCCATTCCAGACAACCTGTGCCAAGCCTGAGGATTTCGCCGGTGTCGTGGACAATGCGCCGCTGCGAGTACCGGCAGGCAAGGACATGCCCGATACCCGCTCGGCACTTAAGATTCCGACCCTTGAGACGCCTGAGGCGCCGCGTCCGGCGGATTCGCCCTGTCTCGATACTCCGCCGAAATTCACCCCTGCGGCACCCCGTCAGCCCTAGGCCTTGGTATCATCCCGCCCGGTCGGAGAGATGGCCGAGCGGTCGAAGGCGCTTGATTGGAAGTCAAGTAACATCGCAAGGTGTTCGTGGGTTCGAATCCCACTCTCTCCGCCATTTTCAATGGCGTCCCGCATCGGTTCCTCCGCGACGACCAACCGTCAACCCCGCCAGGCCCGGAAGGGAGCAACGGTCGCGGTGATGTCGGGTGCCGGAGTCCAGCTGGTGCGGGCCGCCTCCCTCAGTTTGTCGGATCGGGCCTGTTCATGAGTTACACCGCGCTCGCCCGCAAGTGGCGTCCGAAACGTTTCGATGAGTTGACCGGGCAGGAGCACGTTCTGCAGGCGCTCTCGAACGCGCTGGCGACCCAGCGTGTGCACCACGCGTTTTTGTTCACGGGAACCCGTGGCGTCGGCAAGACGACGATCGCCCGAATCCTCGCCAAATGCCTCAATTGCGATACAGGCATGACACCGACGCCCTGCGGCACTTGCGCCACGTGTCGGGAGATCGACGAGGGGCGATTCGTCGATTTGATCGAAGTGGATGCCGCCTCAAGAACGAAGGTCGAAGACACGCGTGAGCTACTCGAGAATGTGCAGTACGCGCCGACGCGAGGCCGCTACAAGGTCTACCTCATCGACGAAGTGCACATGCTCTCGAACAACTCCTTCAACGCCTTGTTGAAGACGCTCGAGGAGCCACCGCCGCATGTCAAATTTTTGCTGGCGACGACCGATCCGCAAAAGTTGCCCGTGACGGTGTTGTCGCGCTGCCTGCAGTTCAATCTGAAGCGTTTGCCGGTTTCTTTGATCGCGCAACGCATGAAGTTCATCCTCGATGCGGAAAGTCTCGGTTACGAGGCCCCTGGTATCCGTCTGCTCGCCGAAGCAGCGGATGGCAGCATGCGTGACGGTTTGTCATTGCTCGATCAGCTGCTCGCTTTCGGGGGTGGTCGTGTGACCGAAGAGGCGGCGCGAGCCATGCTCGCCACCGTCGATCGAAAGCAAGTCGAGCAGTTGTTGAAATTGATCGCCAGCGGCGACGCCCCATCGGTGCTCGAGTTCGCACGCTCACTCGAGGAGTGGGCGCCGGATTACGCCGACATGCTCGATGAGATCGCGAGCCTTTTGGTGCAGGTGGCGATGAAGCAGGCGCTGCCTGCCTATGAAGGCGATGAGTTGCATCCGGAGAGTCTGCTTGCCGAGTTGGCTGCGGCTATCTCGCCGGAAGATGTCCAGTTGCACTACCAGACAGCGATTCTCGGTCGACGCGATTTGGCTTGGGCACCTGACCCGCGTAGTGGGTTCGAGATGACGTTGCTGCGCATCCTCGCGTTCCGACCCGGTTCGGGAGAGGGCGGGCGTTCGATGGCATCGGCCAGTGGTGCTGGGGCTTCGGGGCAGGGCGCGGCTCGCGCACCAGCCCGCGCGACGGCATCCGCCGCTTCGGCGCCCGCGTCGGTTGTCGCGCGTGCCGAGCCCGGTTCGTGGCAAGAGACTTTAGTCGCACTCGAGTTGGGCGGTGCTGCTCGTCAGCTTGCAGCGCACTGTGCCTACATGGGTCGAGAGGGCCACGTTGTCCGGCTCGCGCTCGATCCTGCGCAGAGCCTGCTCAAGACATCAGCGCTCGTCGACAAGCTGTCGCAGTCGCTTGCGAAACACCTTGGCGAGAACGTCAAAGTTGAGGTTGAGCTTGCGCAAGCGGCGATCGATACGCCAGCACGTGCCGAGCAGCGTGAAGTAGAAGCGAACTTGGCATCAGCGCGTCGGTCGATCGACGAGGATGCGACGGTACGTGGATTCAAAGAGCGCTTCGGCGCAACGGTCAAAACGGATTCGGTGAAACCCAACTGAGGACGACGAGATGGCGAATTTCGGCAATATGATGAAGCAGGCTGAGGCGCTGCAGCGCAATATGCAGAAGGCCCAAGAAGAGATCGCGCAGCTCGAAGTCACGGGAGAATCGGGCGGTGGCATGGTGAAGGTCACCATGACGGGCAAGCACGAAGTGAAGCGCGTACAGATCGAACCTGCTGTTATCGGCGAGGATCGGGAGATGCTCGAGGATCTCGTTGCAGCGGCCATCAACGATGCCGTTCGTCGCGTCGAGAGTGAGTCGCAAGCGCGGATGTCCGCGTTGATGTCGGGGCTGCGTCTGCCGCCTGGCATGAAGCTGCCGTTCTAAGATTTCGATGAAGCACACGCCGGCGCTTGCACGCTTGATCGATGCTTTGCGGGTTCTGCCGGGCGTGGGCCCAAAGAGCGCGCAGCGTATGGCGTTTCATCTCCTGCAGGAGGGGCGTGACGGCGCCCGAGCGTTGACGGCATCCCTCGAGTCGGCGCTCGAGAAAGTGGGGCGATGCCAGCGATGCCGCATGCTCACTGAGTCGGAGTTCTGTTTTATCTGCAGTACGCCGCAGCGTGATGCGAGTTTGATGTGCGTCGTCGAATCACCGGCTGATGTCGTCGCGATCGAGCAGTCGGGCGGCTATCGCGGGCGTTATTTCGTGTTGATGGGGCACTTGTCGCCCCTCGATGGAATCGGGCCAGAGCAACTCGGTATTCGAGAGTTCGAGGCGAGTCTGCAAGAGGGTGAAGTTGCCGAGGTGATCCTCGCCACCAATCCCACCGTCGAGGGCGAAGCAACCGCCCATTTTTTATCTGAGCTCGTTCGACAGAGAGGCTTGAAAGCCACGCGTATCGCGCACGGTGTGCCGATCGGTGGTGAACTCGAATACATTGATGGCGGCACTCTTGCGCACGCGCTGGCCGGAAGACAGTCTCTGCTTTGATTTAGCTGCGCTTGCCCGGGCCTTGCGCCTCGATCAACTCGTCGCGAATTCGACGCAGTCTTCGATAGCTCTCGTAACGACGCGGATCGAGTCGCTGCTCTTCGGCCGCGGCGCGTACGGCACAGCCCGGTTCACGTAGGTGACGGCAGTCGAGAAACTTACAGCCCGTGGCGAGTTGATCCACCTCTGGAAATCCCAGGCTATGCGGCTCGAGCCCATCGATCGCCGGAGCGTAGTCACGTACGCCCGGTGAGTCGATGAGGGCGCCACCCTCAGGTAAGTCGTATAGACGCGAGGCCGTCGTTGTGTGACGGCCTTCCTCAGTTTTGTCGAGCGCGCCGGTCGCGATCTCGCTCGTCGGCGCGAGTGCCGCGATGAGGGAAGACTTGCCCACACCCGATTGCCCGACAAAGGCACTGGTGCGGTTCGCAAGCAGTGCGTGCAATGCGGCCAGCTGTGATGGTGAGTGTCGACTGACGATGAGCGTCTCATAACCCGCCGCACGATAAGCGGCTAGCCAAGCTTGCCATTCGTTCAGCGTGGAATCTGCCGCCTCGAGCAGATCAGCCTTGTTGAGTAGCACCAGAGCCGACATGCCGGCGGAGCTCGCCGCGCAAAGGTATCGGTCGATGATGAACGGATCGGGTTTGGGCAGGGGGGCGAATACCGTCACGAGTAGATCGAGGTTGGCAACGATCGGCTCGGCCGTGCCTCGCAAGGTGGCACGAGCGAGGGTGGTGCGCCTTGGCAAAATGCTCGTGACGTGAGTTTCGCCATGATGACTATCGCGCTCGCATATGACCCGATCGCCGCAGACGGCTTGAATACGTCTGCCGAAAGGACGCGCTTCGTGACTGACACCGGCGGCGTCTCGAACGAGCAGGTGTCGGCCGTAAGCCGCAATGACTTGTGCTTCAAATTCCAAGCGGAGCGCTCTGATCGCCGTTGTCGGCAAGGGCGGGAATGTAGCCTCTGCTAGACTGAACCACAATCAAAACAGCGTTTTATGCTGAGAGGTTGCCTACATGCCGAGTCGCGATGCCCTCATCTGGATCGATCTCGAAATGACCGGTTTGAAGCCAGAGTCGGATTCGATCATCGAGATTGCCACGCTCGTGACCGATTCCTCTTTGCGACTGATCGCCGAGGGGCCGGTCTATGCGATCCATCAGGACGAAGCAACGCTGGCCAAGATGGACGAGTGGAATCAACGTCAACACGGATCCTCTGGTTTGCTTGCGCGAGTACGTGCGAGTCGAACGACGACGATGGAGGCTGAACGCGGCACACTCGAGTTCTTGCGGCAGCATGTCGAGGCGGGCGCATCGCCGATGTGTGGAAACAGCATTTGCCAGGATCGCCGCTTCATGGCGCGGCTCATGCCGGAGCTCGAGTCGTTCTTCCACTACCGTAATCTCGATGTCAGCACGCTCAAAGAATTAGCGAAGCGCTGGGCACCAGAGGTGGCGGGTGCTTTTTCCAAGGAAGGTACGCACTTGGCGCTGGATGACATTCGAGAGTCGGTACGTGAGCTCGCTTACTACCGCGAGCATTTATTCGTTCCGGGTATGAGAGGAGCCTGCTGATGTTGCCGGTCTTTGCGGATGTGGTTGCGGCCGCGGGGCGCTTGGAGGGACGCGTCATTAACACGCCCGTGATGAGATCCGAGCGGTTCGATGCTCGAGTTGGTCGCAACGTGTTGCTCAAGTGCGAGAACCTGCAGCACATCGGAGCGTTCAAATTTCGTGGTGCGCTCAACACGCTCTTGCAACTTGAAGCTGCTGCGGCAGCAGACCCTGCGAGCTCGCGAATCGTGGCGACTCATTCGTCCGGCAACCACGGCGCTGCGCTCGCGCGCGCCGCACGCGAGCTCGGCTGGCGTTGCATGGTGGTGACGCCGAATGATGCTTCGCCCGTGAAGCTCGCCAATATCACGGCCGAGGGCGCTACGCTGCATCACTGCGAACCCGGTCTCGCCCCGCGCGAAGCGGCGCTGGCCGACATCGTTGCAGAGACGGGCGCTGCCGTCGTGCATCCCTTCGACGATGCGCGGGTGATCTCGGGGCAGGGCACTGCAGCACTCGAGTTGCTGAGCGCCTATCCGTCAATTGATGTCATTTCGGCGCCCGTGGGCGGCGGTGGCTTACTCTCGGGCACTGCGTTGGCCGCGCGAGGCCTCTCGTCGAGTTGCCGCGTTATCGGCGTTGAACCGAAAGAAGCCGATGATGCTGCGCGATCCTTCCACTCGGGCATTCGCGTGGGGATGAGCGGATCGCCACCGACCATCGCCGATGGCCTGCGGGGGTCTTTGGGTGTGCTGCCCTTCGAGATTTTCAGGCGTGACGTTGATGATGTGCTGACGGTCGAGGAAGCAGCGATCGTGCAGGCGATGCGCATTGCGCTCGAAGATTTTCGTCTGCTGATCGAACCGTCATCGGCAGTGGTGCTGGCGGCCATCTTGGATGGTCGCTTGGGCAAGCCCGGTGAGACGATCGGCGTGATCGTCTCGGGCGGCAATGTCGATCTGTCGGTCTGTCCGTTTTTATCCGGAAGTCGTTCAGTTCGCGCGGGCTGAGTCCTGCGCCAACATCAGCCAGGTTTCGACCACCGTATCGGGATTGAGCGAGATGCTCTCGATGCCCTGCGCGACGAGCCAGCGGGCGAGATCCGGATGGTCTGATGGGCCTTGACCGCAGATGCCAACATATTTGTTGGCCTTGCGACAGGCGGCGATCGCCATCGACAGCATGGCCTTCACGGCGTCATCGCGCTCATCGAAGTGGCTAGCGACAATCCCGGAGTCACGATCGACGCCGAGCGTCAGCTGTGTCATATCGTTCGAACCGATCGACATGCCATCAAAGTATTCCAGAAAGCGCTCGGCTAGCACCGCGTTGGACGGAAGCTCACACATCATGATGATTTTCAGATCGTCTTCACCACGCTTTAAGCCATTCGCAGCAAGCAGTTCCGTGACCTTGGTCGCCTCGGCGAGTGTGCGCACGAAGGGCACCATGATCCAGACATTCTTCAGGCCCATCTCGTCTCGGACTCGGTGCAACGCACGGCACTCGAGTTCGAAGCAAGGTCGGAAGGATTCGTCAACATAACGAGCCGCACCGCGAAATCCGATCATCGGATTTTCCTCGTGCGGTTCGTAATGCTTGCCGCCGATGAGATTGGCGTACTCGTTGGACTTGAAGTCCGATAGACGCACGATGACTGGTTCCGGCGCGAATGCCGCCGCAATCTGCGAAATGCCCTCGGCGAGTTTATCGACGTAGAAGCCAACCGGGTCAGCGTATCCCGCCATCTGCGCTTGAATTTCGTTTTTCAAAGCAGTGTCGAGGCGATCGAATTCGAGCAGCGCCCGCGGGTGCACGCCGATCATGCGGTTGATGATGAACTCGAGGCGCGCGAGGCCTACGCCGCGGTGCGGAATGCTCGCGAAGTCGAAGGCACGATCCGGATTGCCCACGTTCATCATGATCTTGACCGGTGAGGGCGGTAGGCCGTCGAGTTCGATCTGCTTACGTTCGAAGTCGAGCGCACCGTCGTAAACAAAACCCGTGTCACCTTCGGCACAAGAGACGGTCACCGGCATGCCTTCTCGGATCGTCGTCGTCGCATCACCGCAGCCGACAACGGCCGGGATACCGAGCTCGCGCGCGATGATGGCGGCATGACAAGTGCGACCACCGCGGTTCGTCACGATGGCCGAGGCGCGTTTCATCACCGGTTCCCAATCTGGGTCGGTCATGTCGGCGACGAGTACGTCACCGGGTTGCACGCGTGCCATTTGCGACACATCACTGATGACGCGGGCAGGCCCGGCGCCGATGCGTTGGCCGATGCTGCGTCCCTCAGCGAGAATCTTCGAGCGCTTGCTCAGGGTGTAGCGTTGGATGGTGCGACCGGTGCGGCTTTGAACCGTTTCGGGGCGCGCCTGCAGGATGAAGATCTCACCCGTACTGCCGTCTTTGCCCCATTCGATATCCATGGGGCGACCGTAGTGTTCTTCGATGATGAGTGCTTGTTTGGCAAGCGTGACGAGATCTTGATCGTCCAAACAAAAACGCTGACGATCGGCCATCGGTACGTCGATCGTCCTGACGCGATCCTTCGAGTCGGCTTCGCCATAGACCATTTTGATTGCTTTGGCGCCGAGATTGCGACGAAGGACAGAGCGCCGGCCGGCGCGCAGCGCAGGCTTGTAGAGATAGAACTCGTCCGGGTTCACCGCGCCCTGAACGACCGTTTCGCCGAGTCCGTAGGAAGCGGTGATAAATACGACGTCGCGAAAACCCGAGTCGGTGTCGAGAGTGAACATGACGCCACTTGCGCCAAGATCGGAACGCACCATCTGCTGAATGCCTGCCGACAGTGCAACCTGTGAATGATCGAAGCCTTGGTGGACGCGATAGGCGATAGCACGATCGTTGAAGAGCGAGGCAAAGACGTGGCGCATGGCCTCGAGCACAGACTCTTCACCCTGTACGTTGAGGAAGGTTTCTTGTTGTCCGGCAAAGGACGCTTCTGGTAAGTCCTCGGCGGTCGCCGACGATCTCACTGCCACGGCGGCGTTGTTGCCGAAGCGACGATATCCCTCGCGAACGGCTTGCTCGAGCTCGGGCGGCAACGGTGCCGCGAGAATCCAGCCACGAATTTGTGCGCCGACTTCAGCGAGCTTCACTACATCATCAACGTTGAGATCGGCGAGCACGGCGCGGATGCGCTCATCGAGACCCTCGTGCGCGAGGGTGGCTCGGTAGGCTGCGGCAGTGGTGGCAAACCCGCCTGGCACTTTGACGCCAAGCCTCGAGAGCGAGGCAATCATTTCGCCGATCGAGGCGTTTTTACCACCGACGATTTCAACGTCGTGCATGCCGAGGCGTTCGAAAGGGATGACGACTTCAGTCATGTAAATTCACCTTGTCGGCTGCCGACGTCGATGGAACACTCGCGACGGGGGCATTGGGAATTGGGGAGTAAGGCTAGTGGCTGGCAGGATCGTCTTCTTCGTTTCGGACCAAACGGGTGTCACGGCTGAGACCATGGGCCACAGTTTGTTGACCCAGTTTGATAGCCTGGAAATTCGGGCCGTGACTTTGCCATTTGTGTCGACCCTTGACAAGGCAGAGGAGGCGGTACGGCGCATCGATTCTGCAGGGCAGGAAAGTGGTCAAAGACCCATTGTTTTCAGCACCTTGGTGCAGGACGATCTGCGGGAAGTGCTGCGGCGCAGTAACGCCTTGTTCCTCGATTTTTTCGAAGCCTTCGTGGGGCCGATGGAGCAGGAACTCGGCACGCGATCGACGCATCGTTCAGGTCGCGCACACGGCATCGCCGATGCCGTGCACTACGCGGCGCGTATCGATGCGACCAACTACGCTTTGGCCAACGACGATGGCTCGCAACGCGACTACGCACGCGCGGATGTGATCCTCGTCGGTGTGTCGCGTTCCGGTAAGACGCCAACCTGTCTCTATCTCGCCATGCAATACGGCATCTTTGCCGCCAACTATCCCTTGACGGACGATGATCTGGAGTCGAACCGTTTGCCGCCCGGATTGCAGTCGTTTCGTGACAAGTTGTTCGGTTTGCGAATTTCACCTTCACGCTTGCAGCAGATTCGCCAGGAGCGCAGACCCAATAGCCGCTACTCTTCACCGCAGCAGGTGCAATTCGAGACGCGAGCCGCCGATGCGATTTTCCAACGGCACGGCATTTCCTTCATCGACACCACGGAGTGTTCGATCGAAGAAATCTCGGCGCGCATTTTGGAGGCAACCGGGATCGAGCGCCGCACGCGCCCCTAGTTACGATTGAGATATTAGGCGTTATAGTTTTCTCTGTGAGCACGCGACCCCAATCATGGCGTTTCATCGATTCGATCGTGCTGTCAGGCGAGAGTGCCTTGCCTGCCAGTTGGCGTGGGCGTTCGCGCAGTTTTGTCGCGCTGATGTCGCTATACGAGAGCAACTATTTAAGACTCGCTGAGCTAGCAGGACCGTTGCGGCAGCTGCGTGGCGAGTGCATCTCGGCCATCGAATCCGATTGCGATCTGCGGCTGCGCGTTGGCGAGGTTTCTCCCTACACCACTTTACTCGAGCTTACTTATTTATTCGGTGCGGAAGGCGAAGAGGGTTCGAGCACGGCGCCGGATATGCAGTTGCGTGTTTATCACGACGCTTGCCTCGTCGAAGCGCACTCGTGGGCTGTGACGCATCAACATCCGCTATTGCGCGATTGGCGACAACTAGCAGGGCAAGATCTCGATCAGCGCTGGGCGCGCAACGTGATGCTCAACAAATGGTTGGAATATTGCCTCGACCGCGGTCATTGCCTGCGTGCTGCGAGCGCCGAACCAAATTGCACCATGTCGCCGGCGACTTGAACTGCTTGGTCGAGAATGACGTCCGGTAGTTCTGCACTGTCCAGTTCGCTGATCGCGGTGAGTGCAGGTTGCTGCTGAGCTGTCCGGCGTTCATTCTCGCGCGCGAGACGCTGGGCTTCGAGAGCTGCTCGCTCGGCTTTGCGAGTCTCGATGTTGAGTGAAAGGCTCTTTTGGCCGCGTATTTTCTCGACGGCCGCGATGTCGGCAAGCCACCATCGATAATCAGGGTCGCGCCGTTGACGGGCGCTCTCTTCGGTGACGAGTTTGGCGATCGAGGGCGTCAGTTGCCCAGGCTGGCCGAAGCCGGCGGGCTGGATGCGATCCCAGGGAAGCGCGTCATCTAGCGAGCTCTCGCCGATATCCTTCAGGCTGATGGGGGAGGCCAAGGGAACATCGGGCTCGACGCCACGGTGTTGCGTACTCTCGCCCGTGACTCGGTAGAACTTCCCGATGGTCACGGTTAGTTGGCCATTCACCGGTCGAGCGCTCCAGCGCGAAAGCGGCACGAGGTTTTGCACCGTTCCTTTGCCAAAGCTGCGCTGACCGACCACGACGCCACGCCCGTAGTCTTGGATGGCACCGGCGAAAATCTCAGAGGCTGAGGCACTGAACCGGTCGATCAGCACCACGAGCGGGCCGTCGTAGGCGATACCCGCCTCATCATCATCGAGAACTTCTTTGTCGCCGCCCGAGAACTGCACTTGTACGACGGGTCCACGGTCGATGAAAAGCCCGGTCAAAGATTGCGCTTCGGGCAGAAAGCCGCCGCCATTGCCGCGCAGATCCATCACGATGCTATCGACGTCTTCCTTTTTAAGTTCGTCGATCAGCTTGCGTACGTCGCGCGTCGTACTGCGATAATTCTTGTCACCCGCGCGCTGCGCGTCGTAATCGGAATAGAAGCCCGGCACGTTGATCACGCCAACTTTGTATTCGCGCTCGCCACGGCGGAACGTTTTGAGTTCCTTCTTGGCGGCTTGGGCTTCGAGCGTGACTTTGCCACGCATGAACTCGATTGTTTTCTCCGGTGATCCCGGCGCGGCGCCAGCGGGCAAAATTTGCAGCCTGACGGGTGTGCCACCCTTGCCGCGAATCAACTGAACCACATCGTCGATACGCCAGCCGACGACGTCGGTCATCGGGCCATCGCGACCCTGGCCTACCGCCGTGATGCGATCGTTGATCTTGAGGGTTCCGGCCGCGGCGGCGGGGCCGCCCTCGATCAGGTTCATGATGGTGACGTATTCGTCGACGAGCTGCAGCGAGGCGCCGATGCCCTCGTAGTTGAGGCTCATCTGGATTTTGTATTCCTCGGAATTGCGCGGCGAGAAATAGCTTGAGTGCGGATCAAAGGTGCGCGCGTAAGAGTTGAGGAACAATTCGAATACTTCCTCGGGTTTGACTTGATCCGCGCGCTTCAACACGCGCTCGTAGCGGGTGCGCAATACGTCTCGAGCCTCAGCCCAGGTTTTGTTTGTCAGCAGCAGCGAGATAGCGTCGTTCTTCACGCGCTTGCGCCACAGTTCATCAAGCTCGGCCGAGTCCTTGGCCCACGGCGCCTCTTCGCGATCGAACTCGAAACTTTCCTCGAGGGAGAAGTCTGGCTCACGATCGAGCAGCGTGAGGACGTGTTGAACGCGTTCACGATTTCGCTGTTGGTAGCGCGCGAAGATGAAGTAGGCCGGTTCGATGTCACCGGTGCGAATCATGTCGTCGAAACGCAGTCGATGAGTTTCAAACTCTGCGATGTCGCTCGCGAGGAAATAGCTGCGCTGGCTGTCGAGGCCGTTGATGAACTTGTCCATCACCCGAGGCGAAAGGTCATCGTCGATCTTGAGCTTGCTGTAGTGCGCCTCTTCAAGCAGCGAGCCGACCTGGCGCGCAATCATGCGTTCGCGGGCCGTCGGGGCGAGTGCGCCCGGGGGCAACAGCGAAGTATTGGCCGTCAGACGCGATGAGCTGCCGACCGTCAGTAGCGCAGTGAGCACGACGGTGAAGGCAAGCAGGGCGGTCGGGCGGCGATTGGAAGGGGTCATGAAGGGCCTTGGCATCAGTTAGACTCGCTTTGCAGACTAGAGTGCCTGCGCCGCACCTTCAAGTGCAGAGACCCCGTCAAGGAAGAAAATCGATGCAACCGCTCGCCATGCTGCTTGGGATCGTCCTCGGATCCGCCGTTTCCATCACGGTGGCGCTGGCTTTGACCTTGGTGGTCTTCTTGTTTTTGCCGGAGTTCGCCGAACGTATCGGTGAGGAATTTCCGCCTCTGATCCAAACGCTGGTGGTAACGGCCATTCTCGCGGTGGTGTCGGCGGCGGCCTTTGTCGGCGAGTTGCAGGCTCGCCGCTGGAGACGAGTCGCGCAGGGCATACTGGCCACGATGCTGATTGTCATCACGTGGTGGGTTTGGCCTGAGCCGAAAGCCTAAAGTTACAGGCCCAGCGCGGTAGAAATTAGCGCCGAAGGAAACTGAGCGGAGAAGTCCATGTCCTCGATCAAGTCATTCGCCACCACCATCGTTGCGGCCGCAGTCGTATTGCTGGCAGCCCAGGCGAGCGCCGACACGGCGGGCGCCAAGGAGCCTCTCGCCAAGCTCGCACCGATCTCGGCAGCTGAATACGAGCGTCACCTCTCAACGCTCGCGAGTGACGAGTTCGAGGGGCGTAAGCCCGGCACGGCAGGTGAGCGCAAGACCGTTGACTACCTGATCACCGAGTTCACGAAGCTCGGCTTAAAGCCCGGCAACGGATCCTCTTGGTTGCAGGAAGTGCCCATCGTTGAGATCACCGCAGGTTCCGACGCGAGTCTGACACTCGGCGCGCGCGAACTCGCCTATTCGAAAGACATGGTGATCTGGACTAAGCGCCTCGTGCCCGAGGTGAGCCTAGCCGATAGTCCGCTCGTCTTCGTGGGCCATGGTGTCGTCGCACCCGAGTTCGGATGGAACGACTATGCGGGCGTCGATATGAAGGGCAAGACCGCCGTCATCCTCATCAACGATCCGGGCTTTGCGACAGACGACGCCAGCTTGTTCCGCGGTCGCGCGATGACCTATTACGGTCGCTGGACCTACAAGTTCGAGGAGGCGGCGCGTCAGGGTGCCGCAGCGGCCATCATCATTCACGATGACAAGCCGGCGGCATACCCGTGGGATACCGTGCAAAACAGTTGGACGGGCCCGCAACTCGACATGGTGGCCAAAGATGGCAACGTCGGGCGGCCGGCGATCGAAGGCTGGATCACCAAGGGCGAGGGTGACGCGTTGTTGCGAGCGAGCGGGCACAGCTACGAGACGCTGCTCTTGGCGGCGAGTCAGCGCGGCTTCAAACCCATCGAGCTCGGTCAGAAAGCCAGTGGCTCGGTGCGTAATCTCGTCCGTCGTGCATCGTCCTCGAACGTGGTGGCGATGTTGGAAGGCAGTGAGCATCCCGATGAGGTGATTGTCTACATGGCGCACTGGGATCACCTCGGCAAGACACTCTCGCGATCGGGTGACAACATCTTCAATGGCGCGCTAGACAACGCGACCGGCACGGCTGGCCTGCTGACTATCGCCAAGGCCTATGCCGAATCAACGCCGCGACCGGCGCGATCGGTGGTGTTTCTGGCGGTCACACTCGAGGAGAGCGGACTATTGGGATCTGCGTATTACGTCGCCAACCCGATCTTCCCGCTAGCGAAGACCGTCGCCGCACTCAACATGGATGCCATCAGCTGGGGCGGACCGACCAAGGATGTCACGGTCGTCGGTCATGGCGCCTCGGAACTCGAAGAATATCTAGCGATCGAGGCCGAGCGGCAGGACCGCATCGTCAAGCCGGAGCCGACGCCTGAAAATGGCTTTTTCTTCCGCTCCGATCATTTCAACTTCGCCAAAGGCGGTGTGCCGGCGCTGTACATCAAGCTCGGCGTGGATGACCGCGAAAAGGGTGAAGAGTGGGGGCGCGCGCAGCTCGCTGAATTCACGAAGAACGACTACCACAAGCCCTCGGATGAACTCCGGCCGGGCACGGATTTCCGGGGCGGTCTGCAGGACATCGAGCTACTGCAGCGCATCGGCTGGCGTCTCGCGAACGAGCGGAAATTCCCGAACTGGTATGTCGACAGTGAGTTTCGTGCGGCACGTGATCGCAGCCGCGCAAACTGATGGCGCATCAGCGCAGGCGCTGATGCACTAACCAGACTAGGCGCCCGAACTGCAGAAAGGCGTAGGGCGCGACCAACAGGATCCAGGCGGACATGCCGCCTTCACTGAGTTCGCGCACGAAGTCGAGCCACAGGTCGATCAGCCCGCCATTTTCGTATCGACCGAGCAGGACTCGGCCGCTGAGCCAGAGCAGAATCGGCAGCAGGATCGCACCCACTCCGGCACCCAGCACGAGCCAACGCAGCTCGCGCAGCACGGTGGTGGTGGGTTGGGGCTTTTTTCGTTTCGCCATCGGCACATAATAAGCGATGAGCAACATACGAGCAGCGGTGATCGGCGCGGGATATCTCGGTCGTTTTCACGCACAGAAGTACGCTACAGCACCCGGCTGCAGCTTGGTGGGTGTCGTCGATCCGCGGGCCGAGGTTCGAGATGCGGTCGCCGCAGAGATGGGCACGCGGGGTTTTGCGGATCATCGCGAGTTACTTGGTCAGGTCGATGCGGTCAGCGTGGTGACGACAACGCCCGCTCACTACGCGATTGCCCGCGACTTTCTCGAGGCCGGAGCGCATGTGCTCGTTGAGAAACCGATCACCGAGACGGTCTTGCAAGCACAGTCACTCATCGACATCGCGGCTGCGCGTGGTTGCATCCTGCAGGTCGGGCATCTCGAGCGTTTCAATCCTGCGATCGTCGCCGCCGAGTCGCGCCTACACGGGGCGCGATTCATTGAGTGCCAACGTTTGGCTCCATTCAAGGAGCGCGGCACCGATGTGAACGTGGTTCTCGACCTCATGATCCATGACATCGACATCGTTCAAAGTATCGTCGGGCGCCCCGTCGAGTCGATCGAAGCGGTCGGAACGCCTGTTTTTTCAGGTGCAGTCGATATTGCGAATGCGCGACTGCGCTTCGAAGGTGGCTGCGTCGCTAACGTCACCGCGAGCAGGGTGAGCCTCAAAACCGAGCGGAAAATGCGCGTGTTCCGTGATGACGCCTATCTCTCGATCGATTTGCAGCAACGCATCCTAACGGTGATCGGTAAGTGCGTCGGTGGGCCTGCGCCTGGCGAGTTACCGGTCACGATCGAGGAGAGCAGTTACGATCAGGGTGATGCGTTGCGCGCCGAAATTCACTCGTTTCTCGATTGCATCCGTGAGGGTAAGCCGCCACTGGTCTCGGGCGAAGATGGCCTGCGCGCACTCGATATCGCCATTCGTATTACCGGTATGTTGACCAAGGAGGCGCTGTGATGGGGGAGTCGCGTCGAGTCACGGTTGCCACAACCCAGTTTGCTTGTGCTGCGGATCGTGCGACCAACATCGCACGCGCCGAGGCCATGGTCCGGCGCGCCGCCGCCGCGGGTGCCGAGGTCATCCTGCTGCAGGAGCTGTTCGAAACGCCTTATTTCTGCATCGACCAAGATCCACGGCATTTTGCGCTCGCCACGACACTGGATGAGAACCCGGCGCTTAAACACTTTGCGCCGATTGCGCGTGAGCTCGGTGTCGTACTGCCAATCAGTTTTTTTGAGCGGGCGGGTCAGGCTTTCTTCAATACCGTCGCAATGCTCGACGCCGATGGTCGCTTGCTTGGCCGCTATCGAAAATCGCACATCCCGAATGGACCGGGATACCAAGAGAAGCAGTATTTCAGTCCTGGCGATACGGGCTTTCGCGTTTGGTCGACTCGCTTTGGACGTATTGGTGTTGGTATTTGTTGGGATCAGTGGTTCCCCGAGTGCGCGCGAGCGATGGCGTTGCAGGGTGCTGAATTGTTGTTGTATCCGACGGCAATCGGCAGCGAACCGCCACCCGCGGCGCCGGTTGATTCGCGTCGTCACTGGCAGCGTACGCAGCAAGGGCACGCGGCTGCGAACGTGATGCCGCTCATTGCCGCCAACCGCTGGGGTGTCGAACGGTCGGTCCAACGGCCCGACGAAGTATTCATCCGATTTTATGGTTCATCGTTCATCGCCGATGCAAGCGGTGCGCTCGTCGCCGAGGCCGGTGATGAGGGTGATGCGGTGCTCACCGCGACTTTCGATCTGACAGAGCTGGCCACTCAGCGCGCAAGTTGGGGCGTGTTTCGCGACCGCCGGCCTGACTTGTACGGGTCGCTCACGAGCTTTGATGGCGCGTGAGCAGCTCTTCGATTCCGGTGTGGGTCGTCGCTGGCCCACTAGGTTCCGGTAAGACCACAGCGCTCTCACAACTCGTTGCGGGAAAGCCGCCCAGCGAGAACTGGGTCGTGCTGCTCAATGAATTCACTGATGCCGGTATCGATGCGTTGACGGTGGCATCGGCTGCGACGGGTCCCTTCGATGTGAGGCTCGTCCCAGGTGGCTGTTTGTGTTGCGCCGGTGAAGCCGATTTTCGGCGTAACCTCAACGAACTCGTGACGACTGCGAGACCCGATCGGATTTTGGTCGAACCCTCAGGTCTTGGTCATCCGGCTGGAATCATTGACGAATTATTGGCGCACCAGGCGGCAGGGCGCATTGCATTGGAATTGATCATCGGTTTGTTGACAGTCGACGACCTCGAGCAGGTCGACAGTCATGAACTCACTCGTGCGGTAGCCGACATTGCAGACGTGTTGCTGCTCAGTAAAAGTGATTTGGCCTCGACAGAAGAGCGCGCGCAATTTGATGCGTTCGCTGCACAACTGTTTCCCGCCAAGCGGGCGAGCGGTGCTTGGCATCGCGAGGAGTCGCTGCAGCCTTGGTTGATACCGGCTGCCTCATCCGCGGTGGTTCGCCGAGTGGGTGAGAGACCGGCCTTGCATACGCAGGAGCGTCATCGTCACGGGCATCATGCGCATCGCCATTTGGAGCAGCCCGTTGAGATCGGCCCTGGCGCTGAGCGGCGCCAGATCGAGGTCTTGCAGCGACAGGGTGCGCGCTGGGTATTCGATCGCGCTTACGAATTCTCCGAGTCGCGATTGATGGCCGCACTATTGGCGGACACGGAGATCAATCGAGCAATCGAGCGATTCAAGGCGGTTGTTCGAGTCGGTGAAGATGAATGGCTGTTGTTGCAGCGCGCCGGCGGACGACTGCAGGCGACGGCCACATCTTGGCGTCGAGATCATCGACTCGAGGTGCAGAATTTGCCTGATGTGACGCTAGATGTCGCGCAATGGGACGCGTTATGGGCACGGTGCCAAGCAACGCGCTGAAGGACGATCGCGCTTGGCTCGCGAACGCTTTTATCACCGCTGTGGCAGCGGTGCATCCGCGATCGGCCCTAGAGCGACTCGCGGCCGGGAGAGTCAAAAAAATCATACCTGAGCCGCGCGGATTGGGGCGCCGTCGTTTGATTGCGATTGGTAAGGCAGCCGGCGCGTTTGCGCGAGAGTTTGTCGAGCGATGTCCCATTGACGATGGCATCGTGATCGCGCCGCCCGACGCCCCCGCTTCTGTTGTGGGATTGATCGATGTGCCCGGGGATCATCCGGTGCCAGGCGAGGCGAGTCTTGCAGCCAGTCGTCGTCTGTGGGCTTTCATCGGTGAGCCGAGTGCCGATGATGTCTACATCGTTTTATTGACCGGCGGCGCATCGGCGCTGTGCGTTGCGCCGATTGAAGGCGTGTCGCTTGAGCAAAAGCGAGACGCGACGATGCAGCTGATGCGAGCAGGCGCTTCAATTGCAGAGCTCAATCAGCTTCGCCGTCGGCTGTCGCTGATCAAAGGGGGTGGGCTTGAGCAACATCTCGCACCTTCGCGATGTGTCACCTTCGCCATCTCCGATGTACAGGGCGATGATCCGGCCGTGATCGGTTCGGGACCCACGATCTCGTCGGAGGCGTCGCTCGCGCATTACTTTGTTATCGCGACCTTGGATGATGCGCTGCAGGCCATACGCCGCGAGGCCGCTAAGGCCCAGCTTGCGATAGTCGATCTCGGCAGGACGCTCTACGGCACCGTCGAGTCTGAGGCTGAACGGGTCGCAGACGAGATTGAGCGTCGTCGCGCGGCGATGCAGCCCGATGATGGGCCGATGCTGCTACTTGCGGGCGGAGAGCCCGTCATCGCGGTGCACAGTGATGGGCAAGGCGGCAGAGCGCAGCATCTGGCGCTCGCGATTGGGGCTCGCATAGCCGGACTCGAGGGCGTTACCGTGCTCGCAGCGGGTACCGACGGTATCGACGGGCCAACGTCTGCGGCCGGTGCGTTCGTGGATGGAACGACGCGGGCACGTTTGCAATCGAGCGGTTTGGATATCGACGAGGTTTTGAGGCGCTGTGATTCGCATCGGGCGCTGGCAGCGATAGGAGATCTCTGGGTCACCGGCAGAACGGACACGAATGTGGCTGATCTGCTCTTGGTGTTGATCCGTCCAGCTAGAATGGCTGCATGACTCAGATTGCTCACAGCATCGCCGTGATCGGCGGCACAGGACAGCTAGGCGCTGCGATCGCACGGCGGCTCGCGAAGGCGGGTCGATCCGTGATCATCGGATCGCGCGATCCCGTGAAGGCCGAAGCCGCTGCCCGAGAGCTTGGCGCCGAACTCGGTTGCGAAGTCGCTTTCGGCGGGAATGTCGCGGCGGCCGATGTGGCTGAGGTGGTCATCCTCACCGTGCCGTTCGCCTCACAGCGCACGACTCTGGAAGATATTCGCAGTAGCGTTGCGGGCAAGATCGTCATCGACACTACGGTCCCTCTGATGCCACCTAAGGTGATGCGTGTGCAATTGCCGCCTGAGGGCAGTGCCGCGCAACGCGCTCAGGAAATTTTGGGGGAAGAGGTGCGTGTCGTTTCCGCGTTCCATAACGTCGCTGCGCATAAATTGATCACCGATGCGGTCGTTGAGTGCGACGTGCTGGTTTTCGGTGATGACAAGCCGGCGCGCGAAGTGGCCGTCGCGCTGGTCGATGCCTGTGGTCTGCGCGGCTTGCACGGTGGCGTGCTCGCCAATTCCGCAGCAGCTGAGGC
The DNA here is from genome assembly GCA_049455235.1 of Steroidobacteraceae bacterium. GTDB lineage: Bacteria > Pseudomonadota > Gammaproteobacteria > Steroidobacterales > Steroidobacteraceae > UBA964. The sequence continues at coordinate 4,728 of JBMTZD010000022.1, read as the reverse complement.
GATGACCTCGGTGCTGATTTTTCTCAACAAGAATTACTCTGCCGATGGAGCCGGCGTGCATATTACGGGGCAGCTCTCGGTCCCCGCCACGCGCTAAGTACATGATCGGCGCGCTCGAGCTTCGAGCTCTGGAGGGGATACCGGAGATTCATCCCGGTGACGATCTCGCGTCGATCTTCAAAGCGGCTCTCGTTCGTCACGATATCGTTCTGCAGCAAGGCGACGTGCTCGTCATTGCACAGAAAATCGTCTCAAAGGCTGAGAATCGATTTTTGGATTTGCGTAGCCTGAGACCATCCGCTCGCGCTATCGAAATCGCGAGCGCGATCGGTAAAGAGCCGGCGTTTGTCGAGGCGGTGCTTTCCGAGTCTAGTGAGGTCGTCAGAACGGCGCCGAATACTTTGATCACGCGCCATCGTGCAGGCTACGTCATGGCTAACGCGGGCATCGATCGATCGAACGTGCCAGGTGACGAACATACGGTGTTGTTGTTGCCAAAAGACTGCGATGCGTCTGCGGCGCAGTTGCGTGGCCAGTTTCCGCAGCCTGCACCGGGCATCATCATCAGCGATAGTTTCGGTCGGCCGTGGCGCGAGGGCGTGGTGAATGTGGCACTCGGCGTCGCAGGCGTGGTCGCGTTGATCGATCGTCGGGGTGGGGTAGATCGGCAGGGTCGCAGCTTGCAGGTGACGCAAATCGCGCTCGCCGACGCGATCGCGGCAGCGGCGGGTATCGTCATGGGCGAGACGACCGAGGGGACTCCCGTCGTTTGGATTCGCGGACTTGGCGCTTACACGTGCGACGAGCACGGCGGATCGGCGCCGCTGCTGCGACCGCGAGCGAACGATCTATTCAAATGACACTGGCACCTCGCGTTGTTCTGCTCTGCGGTGGCGTCGGCGGCGCGAAGCTGGCTTTAGGGCTCGATCGCTCCTTACCACGCGGAGATCTTGCGATCATCGTCAATACCGGTGATGACTTTGATCATCTCGGTCTGCGGATTTGTCCTGATCTCGATACGGTGCTCTACACGCTCGCGGGCGTCGTTCATCCCGGGCAGGGCTGGGGTCGAGCGGATGAGACCTTCAGCGTTCTCGATGAAATCGCAACGCGGGGTGGACCCGCTTGGTTTCGATTAGGAGATCGCGATCTCGCTTTGCACTTACAACGTACTGCGCGTTGGGGTCGCGGTGAGCGTTTGACCCGCATTACGGCCGATCTTACCGAGCGCTTCGAGGTCGGTTCGACGATTTTGCCTATGACCGACAGCACCGTCGCGACTCGTCTCGAGACAGTAGAGGGGACGCTCGAGTTTCAAGAGTATTTCGTTCGCAGACGCTGCGAGCCCATCGTGCAGAGAATCGAATATGTCGGCGCTGATGAGGCTGTCATCTCCGCTGAATTGAGCCAGGCACTAGCGAGCCCGAGGCTTGAACGCATCGTCATCGCGCCATCGAACCCGTTGCTCAGCATCGCGCCGATTCTCGCACTGCCCGGTATGCATGGTCGGTTGCGTCAAGCGGGTGTTCCGATCATCGCCGTCGCACCGTTGATTGGAGGCCGTGCGATCAAGGGGCCTACCGCCAAACTCATGCAGGAACTTGGTCTGCGTCCAGGCCTGCGCGGTATCGCCGAGTATTACGCGAACTTGATCGACGCCTTAATAATCGATTCCGCTGATGGCCACGAAGCGACCACGCTCGGTGGTGTCGTGGCGGCAACCGATACCTTGATGCAGACTATGGAGGATCGCCTGCGTGTCGCGCAGTGCGTGCTCGAGTTATCGGTCAAAGGGGGTCGACCGTGACGCGAATTGTGGCCGTGGTGCCAGTCCGTTCTTTGTCGCAAGGCAAGTCACGCCTTGCTGATGTGCTCTCGCCTCGTCGGCGCGCGGCACTGATCGAGTCCATGCTGTCGCGGGTGCTGGCGTCTCTACGCGCCTCGCAGCGCATCGATCGCATCATCGTAGTCACTCCCGATGACGCACTCTCGCTGCCGATGGGTGTAGAGCGCTGGCGTGATCGAGGCGTTGGTCTCAACGAGGCCATCGAGTTCACGCGGCAGCGGCTTGAAGGAACTGCGGGCGCCATGCTGGTCGTTGCCGCCGATGCACCGCAAGTGACGGCAGCCGAAATCGATCGATTGGTTGAGAGGGCGCGCGACGTTGAGGTCGCCATCGTGCCGGATCGCCACGCTGTCGGTACGAATGCGATCTGGATGCGCTTGCCGACGCGCTTCCAGCCCCAGTTCGGTTCCCATAGCGCGCAGGCGCATTTAGCTGAAGCGCGCAGACTCGGTCTCAGTCATCTGTTGTTACCCGTTCCAGGTCTTTCTCACGATGTGGATGTCGAGAGCGACCTCGATGGTGAGCCGATGCCCGATGAAGTCGCGCGGCTGCTCGCGGACGAGAACGACATGCCGGCGTTGTTGCGCCGGGCGGAGAAGCTGACGACGGCGGGTTTCGGAACTCGGGTTGGCTATTCGCGAAAGGTTTTCATCCCGCTGACGCATTGGTGTCGCGACGTCTGTCATTACTGCACTTTCGCCGCGCCGCCTCGCAAGGGTTCGCGCGCGTTTCTCACCATCGATGAAGTGCTCACGATCGCGCGTGCCGGTGTTGCGGCCGGTTGCGACGAGGCCTTGTTCACGCTTGGTGACAAGCCAGAGCTACGTTACGCAGCGGCACGCGCCGAATTAGCTGAACTCGGTTTCGCCAGCACGCTTGAATATCTCGCTCATTGTGCCCGCCGAGTGTTCGAAGAAACCGGGTTACTGCCGCATCTGAATCCGGGCTTGATGAGTTCGTCAGAGCTCGCGATGCTGCGTCCCGTATCGGTGTCGATGGGCATTATGCTCGAGAGCGCCGCGACCCGTCTGTGCGAGAAGGGTGGGCCTCATCATCGCTCACCCGATAAAGACCCGACGCGCAGGCTCGAGACCATCGAGGCGGCAGGCGAATTGTCGATTCCTTTTACGTCAGGACTTTTGATCGGTATCGGCGAGACGCGTGCCGAACGCATCGACACCTTGCTGGCGTTGCGCGCGAGTCATCAGCGCCATGGGCATTTGCAGGAAATCATCATCCAGAATTTTCGCGCAAAGCCGGGTACTCGCATGGCCAACGCGCCCGAGCCCTCGCTCGAAGATTTACAGTGGACGATTGCGGTGGCGCGGTTGATCTTCGGCAAGACGATGTCGATTCAGGTGCCTCCCAATCTGTCACCCGGTGCATTGCGTGCCTTGGTGGCAGCGGGTGTCAATGATTGGGGTGGTGTGTCACCGGTCACGCCCGATCATGTGAACCCCGAGGCGCCATGGCCGACGCTGCCAGCGTTAGAGCGTCAGACCGCCGAGGCGGGACGCTGGTTGGTGCAGCGTTTGCCTATCACACCTGCGTATGCGCTCGAGCCGATGCGTTGGCTCGATCCCGCGATGCGTACGACCGTCTTACGCCGAATCGATGCGACAGGTTATGCGCTCGAACGTGGCTGGCATGCCGGTGCCGGTAATAGACCGCCGCGACGTTATCGTGCGCGACATCGCCGTTGGTTTGCGCCAAGCCTGCGCCAGCGTGCTCTCGAGCAGTCTGTGCGTCGTTGTCTAGAAGGTGAGGCGCCCAGTGAGCTGGAGTTGGCCCGCTGGTTCGAGGCCGATGGCGATGACTACGGCTTGTTGGTGCGCGCGGCTGACGAGTGTCGGCAGCGAGTGAATGGTGATGAAGTCACCTACGTCGTCAATCGCAATATCAACTATACGAACATCTGCACGCATTCCTGCGGCTTCTGTGCCTTCGCCAAGGGTCGCAGCGCGCGCTCGTTGCGCGGTCCCGCGTATCTGCTAGAGCTCGATGAGATTGCAAGACGCGTGGCCGAAGCGAGTGATCGCGGCGCGACTGAGGTGTGCCTGCAGGGCGGGATCCATCCGACTTTCAATGGACAGACGTATCTCGACATTGTGCGCGCGGTCAAATCAGCAGCGCCCGCGATCCATGTTCACGCCTTCTCGCCCTTGGAGGTGACTCATGGTGCGCGTACCTTGGGGCTCAGTATCGGTGCGTTTTTAGAGAGTCTGATGGCGGCGGGTTTGCGCAGTCTTCCAGGGACGGCTGCCGAAATTTTGAGTGACGATGTGCGCAAGATCATCTGTGCCGACAAAGTCACAAGCGAAGAATGGCTCGAGGTGATGCGTACAGCACACGAGATCGGTCTGCGCAGCACCGCAACGATCATGTTCGGTCATGTGGAGCGCCCCATACACTGGGCGCGTCATTTGCTTTCGTTGAGGGCGCTACAAGAGCGCACCGGTGGATTCACCGAATTCGTGCCGCTGCCTTTTGTTCATATGGAAGCGCCGCTTTGGCGCAAAGGTCTGGCTCGTAGTGGGCCGAGCTGGCGTGAATCGATGTTGATGCATGCCGTGGGAAGGCTCGTTTTGTACCCCGCTTTCCGTCACATCCAATGCTCGTGGGTGAAGTTGGGGCGCGAAGGTGCTTTCGAAGCGCTACGCGCCGGTGCCAACGATATCGGGGGCGTATTGATGAACGAGTCGATCACGCGGGCAGCGGGCGGAGTCAACGGGCAAGAGATGAGCGAGAGCGAATTGGTTGGCATCATCCGATCGGCAGGACGGGTTCCGCGTGAACGGACGACCCTCTACGGAGTGCCGCAGCACGGCGAGTGGCAAGAGCCTTGGTTGAGTGCCGGCTGTCTTGGCGACAAAACCTTCGCG
>JBMTZD010000021.1:0-33463 GCA_049455235.1 Steroidobacteraceae bacterium | reverse complement strand
GTCGGGCGCCTGCACACGTTCGTGGTGATGCCCGTGATGATGCCTGTGATGATGCCCGTGATGATGCTCGTGGCGATGCTCGTGGTGATCCTCGTGTCCGAGGCTCGCCGATGCGGTGGCGTTTGCATCGGCCGCACAGCGCTCACAGTTCACCCAACCCGAATCGCCATCGAGATAGTGTTCTTTCTTCCAAATGGGAACTCGATGTTTAACTTCATCGATGATGTAGCGACAGGCACGAAAAGCCTCATCTCGATGCGGTGCGCTGACGCCAACCCAGACGGCGATTTCGCCAAGCGGCAGATCACCGATGCGATGTACGCAGCGCGCGTTGGTCACACCAAATTTTCTGCGCGCTTCTTCGATGATGCGTGCGCCCTCGCGAACGGCGAGAGTTTCGAAGGCCTCATACTCGAGGCGTCGGACTTCACGACCTTCGTTGAGATTGCGGACCCAGCCTTCGAACGCGGCATAACCGCCGCAGGCGGGATCTTCTAGCGACTGCCGCAAGGCGAGGGCATCGAGATTATTTGAGCTGAACTCGAAGTCCGCCATCGTCGAGTCAGCCCCCTGCGACGGGCGGGATGAATACGACCGAGTCACCTTTGACCAGAGGCTGCTCCCAGGATCCGAATTCCTCGTTGACGGCGACGCGCAAGGAGGCTCGGTCGAGGGTAAAGCGATGTCGCGCACGCAGCTCGTCGTACAGTTCTGCTGGATTGCGTGCGCTTGTCTCCAACTGCTCCTCGCGCAGGCCTGACTGTTCGCGCAGGATGGCGAAGTACTGAACGCGTACCGAGCGCGGTTGCTGTGAGCTTTCGGGTGCCAGCTGATCCATGGTTTGCCAATATTCCGCGCCGGAGTTGACGTTGTCGAGAGCATGACGGCGTGCGAGCTCGAACAGCGCTACGTTGTGATTCAAAAGGAATTTGCGTGGGCAGCGTCCGCCTCCTGCGGCATAGGCAGCAAGCGCAGGTGCGGAGGCGGGTTCGTATATCGCGCAGAGCGGCTCGGGCAGCCCGTCGGTGCTCGATTTGAATGCCGTGGCAAGCCGATCATGTGCGCGTTGTTGAATCAGTTGTTGCACGGTATCGGCATCGAGTCGTGGCAGATCGCAAGCAACGACGAGCCATGCCACCGTGGGTATGCGTGCTTGAGCCGCCAAGATACCCGCTAGTGGCCCAAGATCAGTGTCTTGATCGACGATCTGAGCATAGCGAGCCCGGAGCGGGTCATTTATTTGATCGGGTCGTACCGACACATAGCGCTCGTCACAAAATGGCTCGAGCAGTGCCATGGTTCGTTCGAGCTGGCTTAGCCCGTGGTAGGCAAGGCTCGCTTTGTCGCGGTTCATCCGCGAACTGCGACCCCCGGCCAACACGAGTCCAAAAATGGGCGCTGCTGTCATCGTCGTCGAAAGTCGCGCTTACCGCCGCGCTTGGCGATTAGACGCACGGGGCCGATGCGGATGTTATGGGAGAGGGCTTTGCACATATCGTAGATGGTCAGTGCGGCAACTGTCGCGCCTGTCATCGCCTCCATCTCGACACCGGTGCGGTGCACTGTACGAACGGTGCAGCGGATCCGGATGAGGCCTTTTCGATCCGAATCGATGTCCACATCGCAGTGATCGATTGGCAGCGGGTGACAAAAGGGAATGAGTTCGTGAGTGCGCTTCACCGCTTGCACGGCGGCGATGATCGCCGTGTCGAAGACAGGGCCTTTGTGCGTTCGATGGCCGCTCGAGACGAGCGCGCTCGCGACGTCTTTCGGGAGTTTGACCAGGGCCTCGGCAGTGGCTTCGCGAGCTGAGGCTAGTTTGTCGCTGACATCGACCATCGTCGGTCGATTTTCGGCATCGAGATGGGTGAGGCCGCTGCGTGAGGTTTTTTTCTTTGAGCGTGTCGTTGCCATGATCATCCGCCTACGTGGAACATTTCCACCTTGTGCTCGGCGCGCGAGCGCAACTCGGCTCGCTGTTCGCTGTAACGGTCGCGTCTATTTCCCCAAATGCTGCCAAGGAGACTCGCGAGTTCTTCGTCGCTCGCGCCTTCGCGTAAGGGTGTGCGCAGGTCGGTACCAACGGTCGCAAAAAGGCAGGTATATAACTTCCCGTCCGATGCGAGGCGTGCCCGCGAGCAACTTCCGCAGAAGGGTTGGGACACAGATGAAATAAAGCCGATCTCACCAGCCCCGTCCGCGAAGGCGCGTCGTTCGGCAACCTCGCCAGAATAGTTGGAGGGCAGCTGTGCGAGCGGCCAGCGCGCGTGGATCTGGGCGGCGAGTTCCGCCGAGGGAACCACCAGTGACTCTTGCCACTGGTTGCGATTGCCGACATCCATGAACTCGATCAAACGCACGATGACACCCGTGCCGCGAAAATGTTCGATGAGATCGAGAACGGTGTGTTCGTTGATGCCGCGTTGCACGACGGTATTGATCTTGATCGGTGTTAGGCCGGCTGCACGCGCCGCCTCGATACCTTCTAGCACCTGTGCGACACCATCGTAGCCACCACTCATGGCGGCGAACACCGCTGGGTCGAGACTATCGAGACTCACGGTAATGCGCGAGAGGCCGGCCGCTTTTAGTTCGGTAGCGTATTTCGCGAGCAAGATGCCGTTCGTCGTCAGCGCGATGTCTTCGATGCCCTCAATCGCGCCAAGATCACCTATCAGTTCGGCGAGATTTGGTCGCAGCAAGGGTTCGCCACCGGTGATGCGTATCTTGCGCAAGCCGAGCCCTGCTGCGACTCGGGTGATGCGCAAAATTTCATCGAAAGAGAGCCGTTCTTTGGAGCCTAAGAATCGATAGCCGTCGTGGAAAACACTTTGCGGCATGCAGTAAGGACAACGGAAATTGCACCGGTCCATCACCGAGATGCGCAAATCCCGCAGCGGTCTCTGCAATCGGTCGCGCGGTTCACCGTGCTTGAGCAGCGTGATCATGCGTTGGTTACCAACGATAAACGCGAGTAACGAACCCTTTCGGGTATTCATTGGGGCCCGCGGGCAACTCGACGAATCCGTCGGTGCCGCTCAATGCCGCGTAGTCGCCGGACCCGTTGGTTGGTCTTGGCGCCGCCCATGGGCGACCCCACTCATCGATGCTGATCTTAACTGGCATGAAGTAGGTGAGTGGGGCGGTGACGGTCACGCTTTCGGAAAGCGCAATTTTTTCAATCATGCGCGTCGACTCACCCATGGCGGCATACAAACCCGGGACAACATAGCGCGCTAAACAAACCAGTGTCGAAACGGGGTTACCGGGTAGAGCAAAGACAGCAGTGCCCGAGGGAGCAATGCCAAACCACATCGGTTTACCAGGACGTTGCGAGACTTTGTGGAAGACTTCGCGTACGCCGAGATCCGCGAGTGCTTGTGGCACGAGATCGAACTTTCCCATCGAGACACCGCCCGAGAGGATCACTACGTCGTGCGTATCGAGATGCACGCGCAGGCGTCGCCGCAACAGATCTAGATCGTCAGGCAAATGGTCGTCGGCAATACGCTGGAGGCCGCGACGACGCAACGCAGCGACGATGCCATACACGTTGGAGCGGCGAATTTGATGCGGCTCGATGGGATCACCGGGCTCGATCAACTCGTTACCGGTAGAGATCACGCTGATGGTGGGTTCGGCGCTGACGCGGATGCGCGCCATGCCGGCGCCTGCGGCGATGGCGATTTCGGGTGCACCCAGGCGAATGCCCGCCTGTAATAGGGCGGTGCCTTGCAGGCAATCGGAGCCTCGGGAATGGACGTTAGCGCGCGAGACGACTTTGACGCCTTCGTTTATCGAAGCTCGCCCAGCTGCGATGCGTATCTGTTCTACCGGAACAACCGCGTCGCAGCCCTGTGGCAAGACGGCGCCCGTCATGATTTCGATCGCATGCTGCGAACTTGAGAGGGTCAGTGGCGCATCGCCGGCCGCTTGCACGCCTTGGATCAGGAACTCTCTGCGTCCGGCTGCCAGGGCTGCGCTGTCGATCGCGATGCCGTCCATCGAGACTCGATCGAACGGAGGGTGATCACGTTCCGCGTAGATGTTTTCGCGAAGCACGGCACCTACGCATTGCACGAGGGGCAATGACTCGATCGGCAGGCAGGTTAACTGCTGCTCGATCAGATGCTCGGCTTGCGAAGGGGAGATCATGCCGGGAGTGTATCCCGGCACGTATCCACGGCAACCCGCCCTGTGGCGGAAGCCGTTACTTCTTGGCGTTCTTTTCCTTGTAAACGCGGATCTGCGCGTTCAGACGATCGGCCCACGACTGGGCGTCATCGACGGCGGCGTTCTGCTTCTGCGCCAGAATCTTCAGACGCTCGTTCTTCTGCTCGTCGGTGAGTTCCGGGTTGGCAGCTACAGCGGCATTGTGCTCGGACTCGAGGCAGCTCTGATAAGCCGTGATGTCTGCATCGAAAGCCTTGACGGCTTTCTGCGCAGCCAGCATCTCCTCGAGCTTCGCGCTGCCACCATCGGGAATGGCAGCCGGTGCTTTCGGATAAGCGCAGGCGGCGTAAGCGGGAGCCACCGACAAAGCGGCAGCGATGGCGAGCGAAACGATCGTCTTCATATGTAGGACCCCTCGGCGACCCCGCGCCGGACTCGATCGATTTTAAGGACTCATCGCCACAGGTGCTAGACTTCGCTCACGCGCCCGTAGCTCAGTTGGATAGAGCATCAGGCTTCGAACCTGAGGGTCGGGAGTTCGAATCTCTCCGGGCGCGCCATTTTCCTGCCAGGGTTATACGCTCCAGGAGATTCATGGGACGGTGCATCCGTCGGCAATTTGCCTTGTTCTGGCTGGGTCTCGCCTCGCTAGGTCTGGCTGTGTCCCCCGTTTCCACCGTCGCGGCGGAGCGCATTCTCCATCGGGTCGGCACCGACGATCCGGCCACCGTCGATCCGCACAAGGTCTCACTACCGGGCGAACAGTTGATCGTGCTCGACCTCTTTATGGGGTTGACGACCCCCGGCATGAACGGGCGACCGATGCCGGGCAGCGCCGAGTCTTGGACGGTGAGCGCGGACGGGAAGACCTACACCTTCAAGTTGCGCCCGAATACGCGCTGGTCTGACGGCCGACCTCTGACGGCGGCCGATTGGGTTTGGTCGTTTCAGCGGATGCTCGATCCCAAAACAGCTTTTCCGTTGGCTTCGAGACTCTTCCCGATCAAACACGCGCGCGCTGTTGCAATCGGGACGATGTCAGTCGATCGCTTGGCCGTGCGAGCCGTTGGAACCGACACGCTGGTGATCGAGCTTGAGAATCCAACACCGTATTTCACCGACGTCATCATGTCTTCGGCCATGCCGGCGCCGCGCCATGCGATCGAAAAGCATGGTTCGGCGTGGTTACGACCGAGCAACTTCGTCGGTAACGGTGCTTTTGTGCTGAAGGACTGGCGACCCAACGCGCATGTGGAGTTGGCGCGCAACGCCAACTTTTGGGGTGCAGCTCGCGTGCGTCTCGATGGTGTTTTCCACTATCCGCTTGGTAATCCGGCGACCTTAGTCCGACGTTTCGATGCCGGTGAGCTCGATTTGATTTTAGTCGTGCCGCCTGAGCGTACGGCAGAGCTGCGGCAGCGGCACGGCGAATCCTTGCGTTTGGGCCGCGGTATCGCCAACGAAGTGGTGGTGTTCAACGTCAAACGTGGCCCGACGGCCGATGTGCGCGTGCGGCGAGCGCTCGCTATGTTGATCGAGCGGGAAGTGATCGCGCGCAACATTATTGGTTTCCCAGGTGTCGGGGCTTATTCCTTCGTTCCGCCGGGCGTCCTTAATTACAGCGCAGCGGCGATGCCCGATTTCGCGAAGTGGTCCGAGGCGCAACGGGTCGCTGAGGCGCGCAAGCTGCTGACGGCGGCAGGCTACGGCACTGGCAAGCCTTTGAGTTTGAGACTGGCCTTTCCCAGCACCGATCTCAATCGTAAGGTGGCCGTGGCCATTGGAGCGATGTGGTCGAGAGCCGGTGTGAAAGTGGAGTTACAGTCCAAAGAAACAAAAGCGCTCTTCGCCGAGGTCGGCGTTGGCAATTTCGACAGCACACGTTCGGTATGGCTCGCGGCAGCGAGTGACCCGCATGCGTACCTCGAGCGCTTGTTATCGGCGGGTTCGGCCGTCGGCGTGAATACCTCGGGTTATGCCAACCGTGCTTTCGATGCGCTGCTCGCAGAGGCGTCGGCCGAGGTCGACATCGAACGGCGTGCAGCGAAACTGCGCGAGGCAGAGGCCTTGGCGCTGGCGGATATGCCAGTCGCACCCGTTTATTATTTGGTCGGTCGTCGCCTGGTCTCGAAGCGCGTGCAAGGTTTCGGTGACAATCCTCGCGGTCTTTACCCGAGTTGGTTGATGACGGTCACACCTCGCTGACGGAGCGCAGATCGATGAGTACGCAGACTTTGTATACCCCCAATCGTGACGAGCTCGCGAGGCAGGAATTCGTTCTCAGTCTCAAATTGCTCGCCAATGGCCGCGCACAGCAGCGGGTACGAGATTCGTATCGCGCCGAGGTGCTGCCTGCGATCGCCTCCACTCAAGCTGCGGCGCCGATGCATCGCCGTGAGGTCGCAGCACCACTAGCGCAGCGCAATGAGTTCAAGCTCTGGGCAGTGTTGACCCATCACTCTCAGACGATGATGTGGGATGCGATCGAGCGTACGGTTGCGCGCGTGTTGTCCGTGGTCGAGCAGCGATATGCAGCGTTGCGATCCTCGTCGGCCAGCTGTGGTTCTTTGACGCTCAATCCCAATTTGGCGGTCCCGCCGCCCATTGGCAACACCGAGATTCACAGACAGCCCGGCGGTTTCGTGGGTCGCACCGACATCGAAGATGTGTCGCCAGGCCTGCGTTATTTTGGTGCCTCGGCGATCTATGCGGTCGGCAAGGGTCAAAAAAATGCAACCGGAGATGGGCGCGCAGCGCCCTTGCTCAATCAGTTGCAGGAGAGATTTGGTTCGCTCGCGCCGCGCCGTATCTTGGATCTTGGCTGTGGCATCGGCGTGCATTCGCAAGCGATCGCTCGTGCATTCCCGGATGCGGAGTATCACGGCGTGGATGTGGCCGCCGGATTGCTGCGCGTCGGTCATTTGATGGCCGAGGAGCGGGGCGTTCCCATCCACTTTCATCAGCAAGATGCCGCCAAGACCTCATTCGAGTCGGGTAGCTTTGATCTCGTGCTTTCAAATATTTTGTTTCACGAGACCAACTCGGCGCGCTTGCCGCAGATCTTGCGCGAGTGTCGACGTCTGTTGCGCCCGGGCGGAGCGATGTTACATCTGGATGTGCCAACGCAACTCACCCGTCTCGATTTCGACGACCAAGTCATGAACGACTGGCAGGTCCGATGGAACGGAGAACCGTTCTGGACGGGTTTTGCCGAGCGCGACATGCTCGAGGAAATCGTCGCTGCCGGTTTCGATCGCGAGCGCAGCTTCGCCACGCACGTGAGCGCGCACGGCAACGCCGTCTACATTTTCGGTGCAACCGCCTGAGTTGAATCGCCCGTTTCGATAAGTTCGATCAACTCGCCCGCAGGGCCACGCACTGTGCCGGCACGCTTTCCCTGATATGCCAAGCCTTCATGGCGAGTTGGCGGCGCAATCCATTCGACTTGCAGTGTATCGAGATTCGCGACCGCAAACGTTGTTGACACGATTCCCGGTGGTAACTGACCGGGTTCGGTCGGTCGTGCTCGAGTGCGACTCGAGTAACCGTCGAACTCAATGAGGTTGCCGCGTTCGGCTAGACGCGCTGTCGCAAGCGGGGTGAGTTCGCCGTCTGCAAGTTGTTGAGCGCGTTTGATCACGCCGACGGCCAGCATCCGTGCTGGATTGCGTACGAGATTGAATCGGCTCGAATAGAAGTCGAGCAAGGCATCGATATCGGGACCGCCGACGACCATGATGAAGATACGACCGACGGGACCACCCGGTGGAGGGAGGATGGATTTGCTGCGATCGCCCGTTTCTGCCGTCAAATACAGTACTTCACCGCTCGGACCTACGACTTGAAAGGCTTTGATGGTTGGAAAGGCACCAAGCGGAGCGGGCTCGCCAATGACGCGAAACGGTGAGTCGCGCAGTTGTTCGTGCAGTGCCACGGGGTCGTCGATGATGATCTCGATGCCATTCCAACCCCAACTCGTCAGCGGCATCAGATCCGCTGGCGGCGCCTTGCCCTCAATGACACGAATGAAGACATCGGGCGAGGGCTCGGAACTCAGCAACAGGTAGCGTTTGCCTTCTGCGCCCGGGGCCGCCCATGCCTTGGCCAGTTCGGCGCTGATCGTGCCGCGCTCACGCACTTGGTATCCCAGCCATCGCAAATAATCGCGCTCGACGCCGGCTAAGTCAGCTGAGGTGAACGTAGCCATCGTGATGCGCTTTAAACCGGGACCTTCCGCGCGTGCAGGGCTGATGTCGAACGAGATCAGCATGATGAACAACGCGAACACACTGCGAAGGATGGATCGACGGGCGGTAAGGCTACTGTGGTTCATAGTGAATGCTTAACTCGTGGCTGCTCACAGGGGTTTTAAGGCGAATTGGTTTTAGCGCGAATCGTCCTTTGCATGGAATCCTACCAACACGAGGCTGTGATGCGCAGCGTTTGCAGCTAACATCGGCCTTCGCGTGACTACCCCTTATCCAAACCTTTTCTCGCCGCTGCGCCTGCGTCATGTGACGCTGCGTAACCGGCTGGTGCACGCGTCGATGTCAACCCGTTACGTCGTCGGCGGCAGGGTGACCGATAAGCTCATCACCTATCACGCCAATCGTGCGCGTGGTGGCGCATCGATGCTCGTCACCGAGCCACTGAATTTGTTGCCACGCCAACGCAACTTGCAGAAAGTCATGGTGCTCGATCCGGATAATCGTTCGGGTCTTGCGCGCTGGGCGGCCGCCGTACGCATGCATGACTCCCATCTGATGGCGCAAATCCAAGATCCCGGTCGCGGTCGGCATCAACCGGGTCGATCTCACGATGCGATCGGGCCCTCCCCGTTACCGGACGACTTGAGTTGGACTGTCCCGCATGCGCTCGAGACTCACGAAGTCGAGGCGCTGATTCGCGACTTCGCCGATGCCGCGCTCATCTTGCGCGATGCGGGATTCTCGGGCGTCGAGATCTCCGCAGGTCACGGTCATCTGTTCCATCAGTTTTTAGCCGCTCGATCCAATATCCGTCGTGATCGCTTCGGTGGTGATCTCGAAGGGCGAGCACGTTTGCTGACCGAGTTGTGCTTGGCGCTGCGTGCGCGCTGTGGCGATGAGTTTTTGGTCGGCGTGAAATTGCCAGGCGAGGACGGGATGCCAGATGGTATCGATCTCGATACCGCCGCAGCTGTCACCCGTCTGATCCACGCGACGGGTGTGGCCGACTACCTCACCTGGTGTTGGGGCGCGCATTCCAACACGCTCGATTGGCATTTGCCTGATCTACATGGGCCGCGCTCGCCGTACATCGACAAGATTGCAACATTGGCCAAAGAGGCGCCCGGTACGGCGATCGGTGCGCTTGGGTTGATCACCGATCCGAATGAAGGCGAGCGCTTCGTGCGCGACGGCCTCGCGGATCTCGTCATGCTTGGCCGACCACTCGTTACCGATCCGGCTTGGGGCATCAAAGCCGAGCAAGGGCGTGAAGCGTCAATCCGCTACTGCGTCTCCTGCAATACCTGTTGGGGTGCGATCGTCGGCGGCAGCACGATCTCTTGCGATAACAATCCGCGTGTCGGTGCTGACGATGAAACCGATTGGCAGCCGCCGCGCGTCGCCAAGCCGCGACGCATCGTGGTCGTGGGTGCGGGGCCCGCAGGTATGGAAGCGGCATGGGTCGCTGCGGCGCGCGGCCATGACGTGTCGGTGTTCGCAGCGAGTTCTGATGTGGGTGGTAAAACGCGTTTGCATGCGCTGCTGCCGGGCGCTGAGAATCTCAGTAGCGTTTACGACTATCAGCGATTGCGTGCCGATGAGTTCGGCGCGAAGTTTTACTTCGATCAACGCGCAAGTGCGGATGACGTGCTGGCGCTACAGCCTGAGGCGGTCATCCTCGCTTGCGGATCAACGCCGGCTTGGCCGCAGTGGTTGCCAGAAGAGTATCGCGATCCGGATTTTTTCCCGGATGTGCGTGGGGCAGCGGCGCGGTTCGCTCTGCGCCGTACGCGAGAGTCCGGCACCGCGGTCATTTACGATCAGGATCACACCGCTTTCACGTATGCGACCGCGCAGCTACTGGCGCAGCGATACGACCGTGTCGTCATCGTGACGTCACGTGAGGGCGTGGCGGCCGAGGAACCGCTCGTCAATCGGCAGGGCATTCACCGACGTCTGCCCGCACTCGGTATCGAGGTTCAAAACTGGTGTGAACCGGTTTTCGATGAGGGCTTGTTTGAGGGGCGCATGACACTGCGCCCGGTTCATGCTGGGCCTATGCGATACATCGATGACGTCGCCTTGGTCACGCACGCAACGCCGCGCATACCCAACGACGAGTTGGTCGCTCCGCTACGAGCTGCGGGTGTCGAGTTGATACAGGTGGGTGATTGTCACGCACCGCGTTCTTTGTTGATTGCCACAGGCGAGGGCTATCGCGCCGGCATGGGGGTTTGACGAGCATGAGTACGGAAACTGAGAAGCCGTGGCCGAATCGTGCCTACGCTTGGTATGTCGTGGCGTTGTTGGTCATCTCGTATGCGAGCGGCGTCGTCGATCGCATCGTGATTGGTCTGCTCGTGAAGCCGATCAAAGAAGATTTGAACTTGAGCGATACCGAGATCGGCATCATCCAAGGTTTGGCTTTTGCGCTCTTTTATAGTCTCTTCACGTTGCCGATTGGATTCCTCGTCGATCGCTGGAGTCGAAAGGCGGTGATATGGGGCGGCTCGTTCATTTGGTCTTGCGGCACTATTGCAGGTGGTCTCTCCAACTCGTTCTGGTCGCTATTTGCATCACGCGTCGTAATGGGAGCGGGCGAGGCGACGATCACGCCCGGATCCTCCTCTCTGATTGCGGATTACTTTCCGCCGAAAGATCGACCGCGAGCCTATGGCGTGTTCGCCATGGGCGGTTCGATTGGCATCGGTATTGCGTATCTTTTGGGCGGCGTGGCGATCGGCTTCGCAGATACCGTGCGTAGTTGGATGCCCTCGTTGCTCGGCGGATTTGCCGATTGGCATATCGTATTTTTTATCGTTGGTGTTCCGGGCGTAGTGCTTGCTGTCTTGATGGCGTTGACCATCCGCGAGCCTGAACGTCGCGGTGGTTATGTCCCGCAGGGAACCAAGATTTCTTTGGTACCGCTCTGGCGTGAACTGTCGACCAATCGAATTGCGCTGATGGCCGTGATGATGGGAACGATCATGAACGTCATGATCGTCAATGCGCAGTTGGCGTGGTTCCCGACCTTGTTCGTGCGTGTGCACGAATGGGAGCCGACAAAAATCGCGATGGCGCTGGCGTTGGTGGGTGTGCCCTTCGGCATCATTAGTGCGATAACGGCGGGTTGGTCTTTGACTTGGCTCGCCAAGCGTGGTCGCCAAGACGGACCCATTCTCGTGATGATGTTGCAGTGCGCCGCTTGGGCCATATTCGGTACCGCCAAGTGCTTGGTGCCAACGCCCGAGTTAGCGCTGGTCGGCCACGTTTGTACCTCGCTCTTCGCTACCTGGGCGATAACTGCAGCGCTCACGGCGCTCAATCAGGTCACACCCAACCAACTGCGCGGCCAGGTCGTCGCGGTGTACACGTTGCTGACAGGGCTCGTCGGCATCGCCGTCGGGTCGGGCGCGGTCGGTCTCTTGTCCGATTACGTTTTCAATTACCCGACCGGCATCGCACCCTCACTCGCGCTCGTGTGTCTGACCGGTGGCCTCGCTGGCATCGCCATGTTGGCCTATGGGCGTAACAGCTATAGGGTGGCTGTCCAGCGAGCCGCCAACTGGGGCGAGGGAAATTGATTCATGCGTAACAAACCCTGTTTGACCCATGACGACGTTCGTCGTGTCGCCGAGGCGGCCCACAATGCGGCACTGGCCGAAAAGCTCGCCGTCAGTATCGCTATCGTCGACGACGGCGGTCATTTGCTGTCGTTCGAGCGTCTAGATGCGCGAGCAAGTACGGTGACCGTCGCGACGGGCAAGGCGCGAACGTCGGCGTTGATGCGGGGGCCGAGTGGGGCGCTTGAAGGTCGAATCGCAAGTCAGCCTGCGCTCCTTGCGCTCGATGCCATGCCCTTACAAGGTGGTTTACCTTTGATGGTCGACGGTGATTGTGTGGGTGCCATCGGTATCTCCGGTGGAACTGGCGAGCAGGATGAGAGGATCGCAACTGCCGGGTGCCGCGCCCTGTGAAAAAACTCGGCGTCCTTTGGCTAGTCGTCTTTATCAGTCTCGCAGGATTCGGTATCACGACGATTCCGTTTCCTTTGGTTGCCGAATCGATGGGAGCCTCGGACTTTTGGAAAACATTCGGTGGCTCGGGCGTTTTTTCTTTGTTCCAACTAATAGCGACGCCAATCTGGGGGCGCTTCAGTGATGCCTACGGACGCAAACCAATCTTGGTGATCAGTGCTGCGGGTACGGTGCTCTCGTTCATTTGGTTGGCCTTCGCGACAAGTCTCGAGTCGATGCTCCTGGCGCGCGCGTTCGGTGGTATCACCTCGGGTAATCTTGCAGCGGCTTTCGCCTATGCGACCGATGTCACCGATCCGAAGGATCGTGCGAAAGGCTTAGGTATCGTCGCGAGCGCCTTCGGCGTGGGCTTTGCGGTTGGTCCGCCGTTAGGCGGAGTGCTGGGCTCGCTCGACGGTGTGCCAAGTATGTACTGGGCGGGTCTTGCGTCGGCGGGTCTGTCCTTGATTGCCTTCCTAGGCACCGTCTTTTTTTTACCCGAGAGTTTGCCGCTCGCGTCTCGCAAGCCATTGCGCCAGATCGTGATCGACGGCGAGATCGCTGCACCGTCAGCGTCTTTACTCGACTCGTTGCGTGCTCGTCCGGTTTTATTGGGGTTGATGGCCGCTTCACTGCTCGTGGGTGTCGCGGGTGCTGCAATGCAGTCGGTGTTCCAATTCTGGGGCCGTGATTTATTCGACTATTCGTTGCGCGAGGTGGGTTTGCACTTTGCGGCGTTTGCTTTGCTCTCGGCCGTTGGCCAGGCTGCTCTCATCGGGCCTTTAGCCAAGCGCTTTGGTGAGAAGCATGTCGCGGTAGGTTCAATCATCGGTGTCACGATCGGACTCGGGTTGTTCGCTGTAGCGCAGAGCGATGCAATGGTGTGGATTGCCATTTCGATCTTCGGGATCGCCAATGGACTTTTCTTGCCGTCGATCAGCAGTCTCGTATCGTTCGAAACGGATGCAGGCTCTCGCGGTGCGGTGATGGGCGTGTTCAACGCATCAAGCAGCGCGGGGCGTATTTTGGGGCCCGCAATTTCGGGTCCTCTCTACTTCAAAGTCGGTCCAGCGGCGCCTTTTATTTTTTCAGCTGCCATAACGGCGCTCGGTGCACTGATGCTCAGTCGCGCTCGCGCTCGTAAATCCGACGAGGCAAACTGACTGCTCGTCGGGTTCGTCGGGTTCGTCGGTGTGAGGTCTTGATGCGTCGGCGTGTTTTTTTATCTCGATCCTTGGCCAGCTCGTGGGCGCTCGCAGCAGCTGCATCGGTGCCCGACTCGCTTTGGGCTTCAGGTCGTGTGGCAGCGGACACATTACGTCGCTCGCGCGGCGGAACATTGACGACATTAGATCCGCATCGGGCGCTCTCGTCCGTGGATCTCGAAGTTGCAGCCGACTGTTTTTCTGCTCTCACGCGAGTCGATGCCCGTGGCGATATCGTGCCTGCGCTGGCGAGTCGATGGCAGATCTCTTCCGATGGTCGTCGTTACGAGTTCTTTTTGCGCAGCGGCGTACGTTGGTCAAATGGCGCGACGATCGAAGCGGGCGATGTCGTGGCGAGTATCCGTCGACTGCTGCAGCCTGAAACGGGAGCGCTGCTAGCCTATCGTTACGATGCGATCAAAGGCGCCTCGAGCTATCGAGCCGGCAAAGGATCGGCGCAAATGCTTGGCGTGTCTGCGCCGGCGCGCGATCGTGTACTGATCGAGCTCGAACATCCCGAAACCGATTTATTGAAGCTCGTCGCCCTAGCTTACGTCGTGCCCACTCGTCTGATCGTTGAGCGCGGTGTCGATTGGTCGAAACCGCCGCAGGTGGTGGTCAGCGGCGCTTATCGACCGGTGTCTTGGGCGCAGAATGGAACGCTAGTCCTCGAGAGACAAGCTCACACGTCAGTCGAAGTGCACGGTGCCACCGCGATTCGGCGCGTCGAATGGTTGATGGGTCTTGATGACAGTACGCGTTGGCGCTTGTTCCAATCAGGGGAAATCGATCTCGTACAAATCGGCGAGCCATCGGTGCTGGCGACTGCACGACGCGAGTCTCCCAAGCTGTTGCGTAGTACGCCCTTTTACGGTGGTGGTTGGGTCGGTCTCAATCTGCGTAGAGCGCCAACTCGCGATCCGAGGTTTAGACGCATGTTGGCCTTGGCGGTCGATCGCCAGGTGATAGTCGACAAGGTTCGGGTGCTCGGCGAGCGTGCGACCGACAGCCTCGTCCCCGAGGCTGTGCTCGACTATCCCGAGCGGGCGAGCATTGGTCATGCGACTTGGCCAATGTCGCGCCGGCTGGCCGAGGCCAAGGCCCTCGCTGAATCCCTTGGCTTGTCGCGAAGTCGGCCGCAGCGACTCACGGCGATATTCTCGTCCAACACTCTGACGCAGCGAACCTTCCTCGCGCTCGATGCCATGTGGGCGCCACTCGGACTGCGGTTGGATTTGCGGGGACTCGAATCCCGTGCTTATAGCCTCGCACTCAATCAGGGCGCGTTCGACTTGATGGATTATTCGCCGTTCTCGGCGGTGCAAAGCGCGACAAGCTTTATCGGCCGATTCCAGAGCGGTTCATTCCTCAATTATTCCGGCTACGCCAACGCGGAGGTCGATCGACTGATCGCACTCGCAGAGACTCAACAGGCGCCGACCGAGCGGGCGCGTTACTATCGCGACGCTGAGCAGCTGCTGTTACGCGACTTGCCGGTGATCCCGTTGTATTCGGGTATCACCCATCGTCTGATCGGGACACGGGTGCGAGGTTGGACGGCGAGTGCGGCGTTGGCATCCCCGTCGGCGTACTTATCCTTGGTGTAAGGAGATCGGAAATGACGATATTCGACGTGTCTGCAAAAACACTCGAAGGAGAGGAGCGTTCGCTCAAAGATTGGCAAGGTAAAGTTTTGCTGATCGTCAATGTGGCGAGTCGCTGTGGGTTCACGCCGCAGTACACGGGGCTTGAGGCGATCTATCGTCGTTACCGAGAGCGCGGTTTCGAGGTGCTCGGCTTTCCTTGCGACCAATTCGGTCATCAAGAGCCGGGTAATGCAGAGGAGATTCGTCAGTTTTGCTCGACGCAATACGACGTGAGCTTTCCCATGTTTGCCAAGGTTGAGGTGAATGGCGATAACACTCACCCACTTTATGTGCAGTTGAAGAGCGCCGCCAAGGGCTTGCTCGGATCGGAGTCGATCAAATGGAACTTCACCAAATTCTTGGTTGCCCGGGATGGGCGAGTAGTCAAACGTTATGCGCCGCAGGACAAGCCGGAGAGTCTCGCCGCCGACATCGAGGCTTTGCTGTGAACGATCGTCATTCCTATCGCCTGATAACGGCGGCTTTGCTCGTTTTCGTTGCGGGCTGCTCTGCGCAACTCGATCGCGCGGAGGTGCCACCACCGCCGTCTGTGCAATCGGCAACGATCGAAGCGAAGCCGTATGTAGGATCGTCTTCGGGCGCCTTGGTTGCTGCGGCTAATCCGCTCGCTGTCGATGCGGGCATTGAGGTGCTAGCCGCTGGTGGTTCGGCTGTCGATGCCGCCATAGCGGTGCAGGCGGTGCTCGGTCTCGTCGAACCGCAATCCTCTGGTTTAGGTGGTGGCGCCTTCCTCGTTCACTACGACGCGTCGACAGGCGATGTCGTCACTTACGATGGGCGCGAAATAGCGCCACGCGGTGCAACACCCGACATGTTCCTCGATAGCAGCGGGCGTCCGCTCGATTACACCACGGCGATTCGCTCGGGTCGCTCCGTCGGGGTACCCGGTGCCGTCGCGATGCTCGAGATGGCGCATCGAGAGCATGGTCGTCTGCCTTGGCGGCAGCCTTGGCAGCGGGCTGCGACGATCGCGAGCGAGGGTTTTGCCGTGTCGCCGCGTCTGCATCAAATCATCGGCGCGGCGCTGCAGCGTGGGCCTCTGCCGCCGGCCGCCAGTCGTTATCTAACCGTCGATGGTGTGGAGCCGTTGCCCGTGGGTGCGCGTCTTGTGAATCCCGCGTACGCAAAGACGGTGCGCGCGATTGCCGACGAGGGTGCGCAAACTTTCTACAGCGGTGAGATCGCCAAGGAAATCGTCGCAGCCGTGGGTGAGGGGGCGATTCCCGGCAGCCTCGACGCTGCTGATCTTGGCTCCTATCGTCCGAACAAGCTCGAGCCGATTTGCGGCAACTACCGGGTGTATCTCGTCTGTGGCATGCGACCGCCCTCATCGGGCGGTGTCGCCGTGTTATCGGTACTCGGTACGCTCGAGAATTTCGACATGACGCGAATCGGAGCCACCACTCAAGGTTGGCACCATTTCATCGAAGCACAGCGCTTGGCTTACGCGGACCGCGATATGTATGTTGCCGATGATCGCTTCGAGGCCGTTCCGCTCGCCGGACTCATCGACAAAGACTATCTGCGCTCGCGGGCGGCGTTGATTTCTGCGGATAAAGTCATGGCACGAGTGGAGGCGGGTGATCCGCCGGGATCGAAGCGACGCGGTAAGGATGCGACCGGTGCGGTGACGGGGACGAGCCACTTCGTCATCGTCGATCGTCGCGGTAACGTCGTCTCGATGACGACCACCGTGGAGAGTCTGTTCGGTTCGCTGCGCATGGCGGGCGGATTCTTTCTTAACAATCAGCTGACCGATTTCAGCTTCAAGCCAGTGGACGATCGTGGCGTGCCGATTGCGAATGCGGTTGCACCGGGCAAGAAACCGCGATCGTCGATGACGCCCACGATCGTTTTCCGAGATGGGCAGTTTGAGCTCGCCGTTGGCTCGCCGGGCGGCAATAACATCATCGCCTACGTGAGCAAGAGCATCATCGCGATGCTCGATTGGAATCTCTCGCCGCAAGACGCCATCGAACTGCCCAACATGATCGCGCGCGGCAATCTCGTGGTGGAACGCAGTCGCGCCGATCCGAAGCTGCTCGAAGAACTCGCCGCTTTGGGGCACGACACGAGTCGAACCCGCGGCGGTGAAGGATCTGGTTTGCATGCGGTACGACGTTTGCCCGCCGGGCGGTGGGGGGGGGCCGCGGAGCCGCGGCGCGAGGGCAAGGTGGGCATGATTCCGTAAGTGCTTGCATGCCATGACGTAAACGGGGGTTCACGCATGAGTTCCGCGCTCTATCGAAAGCCTTTGGTGGGCTTGCTCGGTCTGATGGTTGGCTTTTTGACCCAGCCACTTGGTCATACCGTCTACAAAGTTATGGAAGCGGTTTTTGCCGAGGGCGTGTACGTGGCGGCCGTGCTCGTCGGCGTCGTCGGATTCGTCATCGTGTGGCGTGGCCTGAAGCAAGACGAGTTGAAAGCAACATGGATGGGCATGTTGGGTGGCTGGTTTATCTGGATCGGCTGGTTCGAATACGCGTTCAAGTATTTTTCGGTGCTCTACGCCGTTCCCTCGTTCCCGGTCGAGGTCGATGGTTACGCTGCGGCACCGCAAGCCAACATGCTGCAAGCGACCATAACGATCATGTTGGCGATGTTCTTGCTCTATGGCATGTTCAATCTGCAGACCAAGTGCAATTTCATGCGGTTCTTTCATCGCAATCTGCGGTTCTCACCGGGCATGCCAACGCCGGAGAACCATCGTAGTTTTGCGCGTGTCACGGCGATGGAAGTCATTTTCGTCACTTGGTTCTGTTATCAGTTCTGGCTGTACATGATCTATTTCGGTACACGCGGCACCGGAGTGCAGATCGTCATGGCAACGTACCTCGCCTGGAGCGCATGGGCGGCGTATCTCGTTTACAAGTGCACGCAGCAAGTGCGCATGGCGCCGGCGTTACGCTATGGCGTGGGTGCGGGCATCGTATTGTGGGGGTCCGCCGAAATGCCGGCGCATTTCGGTGCCTATCGCGAATACTGGCTCTATCCGCTTGAGTATCCGATCTTCAACGCGATCTTGAGCCTGACCTTCGTCGCGGGACTCGCGGCGATCGCGCGTCGTCCGCTGCCTCAGTCTGCCGTCAAGTCGGCTGGCGTCAATACTTGACGACGACGGAATAGCGAACCCAAGAATCGGCGGGCGGCTTTGCCACTGGTGAGCCAGGCGATGCGCGCGCCGTTATCGGGCATACGCAAGATTCGCTCGACCAACCACGGCGCGACTGTTTCGACGCGATCGGCGAGGATTTCATAGACCTTGCGAGTGCGCTCGAACTCGACCGAACCTGCGATGCCCATGTCTCGTTTGAGCAGATCGGTCACGACGATGCCAGGGCTCAGATAGCAAATCTTGACCTTGCTCGATGGCAATTCTTTAAGTAGGGCCTGATTGAAGTAAGTGAGCGCAAATTTGCTGGCTCCATAGAGCGACATCCCCGGTCGCGACATTCCGTTAGAGCCAAAACCTTCCATGTTGTAGATCGTGCCACCCACCGGTTGGGCGGACATACCCTTGAGGGCTACTTGCGTAGCGTGCAACACACCGGTGAGATTAGTCTGTTGAACAGCGATGAGATCCGTTGGGCGCAGTTCTCCTGCGCGCTGGCGCGGATGCGAAACGCCGGCGTTGTTGATCCAGATGTCGATGTTGCCGAACACCTCAACACTGCGTTGCCAGAGCTGTTCGATGTCGCTTCGCTTGGCAATGTCACAGGCGATACCGACGAGGCGGCTTTCGCCGGCTGCAGATCCTCGAAGCTCCCTTACAGTCTCCTCGGCAGCTGCTTGAGAGCGACCCGAGATGATGACGTTGTGTCCGCGTCGCGCGAACTCAAGCGCCAAGCCCTTGCCGATACCACGAGTGCTGCCGGTAATGACAATGACGAGCGGAGCTTTCATGGCGAGCAAACTGCCCTCGCCGAGGGTGGGCGCCAAGGTTCCCGCTATTTGCGTCCAATGCGTGGTCAGTGAAGGGGTGGGACTGTTTCGCTAAGCCCGCGACAGTATTCTTTGCGTATATCTCGGGGGGTGGTATGAATCCAGTCGTGATCGTGACCGGCGGCACGCAGGGCTTGGGGCTCGGCTACGCCCGCGAACTCCTCAAGCGTGGTTGTTTAGTCGTCCTGACGGGCAGAACCCAAACGGGTATCGATACCGCCATACAGAGATTGACTCATCAAAGTTCTGAGATAACTGAGCGTATCGGGGGCTGCGTCTGCGAGATCGCCGATCTTGATGCGGTGCAGAGTGTTTGGGATTTCGCCGCGCATCGGTTCGGTCGCATCGACGTCTGGCTGAATAACGCGGGCTTCGCTAGAACCGGAGTGAGCTTTCTCGATACCCGTCCCGAAGAGATCGAGTCGATGATCTCCGCCAATGTCATCGGATCGATGAATGCGGCGCAGGTTGCCATTGCTGGTTTTCAGCGCCAAGGCGGTGGTGGCAAGTTGTATCTCACACTCGGAGGCGGTGGTGCGACAGGTCGCGTCGTTCCGGGTATGTCCGTTTATTCAACTAGCAAACGCGCAGTCAAATATTTCGCCGACACCCTAGTCAAAGAGAGAAAGGAAGCCGGTGATGGCATCTTGATCGGAACCATCAGTCCGGGTGTGAACGTCACCGAGGGTTTGCTGCGCGAGATGCAACGCGTCCCCGAGAGTCGACGCGCCCAGGCGTTGAAGCAATTGAACTTCGTCGGCGAACATGTCGAGACGACGACACCGTGGATCGTCGATCGAATCCTGAGCGACACACGCCAGGGAAATAACATCACTTGGCTGACGAGCGGGCGCATGCTGGCTCGTGGGGTTTCGATGTTGTTTGGTCAAAAGCGCGATGTGATCTCGCGTTATCAGTCGGCGTTTTCAGAAGCGAATGAGTCGAACCGAGGTATCACATGAGTGCAGCGGCTTTCGGAGCGTGGAGCGCCGGCGATGTCTTCGTCGCCGCCACCGAGTTGAACAATGCGGATGATGATCACGCGGGTCGCGGAAGGATTTTGCAGTACGACGCCGATCTCAAGCTCAAGGGGACTCTGTACATCGAGCAGACGACACACCTCGTCGGTGGTTTGAAGTTTGATGAGGAGGGCGTGCTTTGGGCGTTCGATAGTCAGGGTTTTCGCGTACTCAACCTGCACCGTGATGGACGGGTCGTGCTGCGGAACGAGTTTGGCGCGCGCGCCTACTCGCACGTGCATTTTTGTCGCGATGGATCCTTGCTCTTCGGGGAGCACGTGGTGGGGGATGCTGTGCGTCCGGAGATGCAGGCGCGAATGAAAACCCGAATCCCGTTCATGCCGGGGACTACGCGTTTGGGTGATGGCCACGTCTGGCGATACTCGCGTGACGGCAAGTTACTCGCTGAGTATCAGACCGCGACACACGGTGGGATGGGGGGCTTTCTGGGGGTGACGATGTCGGCGTTGACGCCCGATGAGCGCACGCTCGTCTATTGCTCGGAGACCGGGCCGCGACTGATGCGCTACGACCTCATCGGGAGGCAGCAATTACCGGATCTACAGCGCTTCGAGCCGCCTTTTCCGCCCGGGCCGCCGCCGATGTTCTTTGGAATGCAGTACGCCGCCGATGGAACGCTGTATGTGCTGCGCGGTGCCAGCATTGAGATCGTCGATGACGAAGGCCAAACCCAACGTAGTATCGCGCTGCCGGGGTTTGGTTGGGCCTTGATGGATTTGATGGCGGATGGCCGCCAGTGCCTCGTGAGCAATTTCTTCACGGGCGAGGTCGCGCGTATTGATCTCGCCTCGGGCGAAAAGCAGGCGAGTGTGATCGCAGGCCAACCCAAGTCAGTGGCGGGTCTTGCCGAGTATCGTGGCTAGATCACTCGGCTAGACCGAGTTACTCGTAGCGCAGCGCTTCGATCGGGTCGAGACTCGCCGCTTTGGAAGCGGGAGCGATTCCGAATACCACACCCACGAGTGCGGAGAAGCCCGCTGCTGCCAGCATCACCCAGACGGGTACGTGCGCCGGTGGGAAGTTTGGAATAAGCGAGGCGATGCCCATACCGGCGAGCAGCCCGAGCACGATACCGATCAGTCCGCCGAGCAGAGACAACAGCGCTGCCTCGAGCAAAAACTGAATCAGGATGTCTCGACGTGTCGCGCCGAGCGCCTTGAGTATGCCGATCTCTCGGGTGCGCTCGGTCACCGATACCAACATGATGTTCATGATGCCGATGCCACCGACGAGCAGAGAAATCCCCACGATGCCAGCGAGTACGGCGGTCGCGGTTGCCGTGATCTGGTTAAATTGCTTGATGAACGAGTCGGCGGCTTGAATTTCGAAGTCGTCTTCGGTACCCGGGGCGATTTTGCGTGACAAACGAATCGCGCGATTAGCCCGTTCACGAACTTGCGTGAGCTCATTCAGATTCTCAACCGTAAACGAAATCTCCATGTAAGGACGCTCGAACGTTCCGGTGAGCGAGCGGGCCACCGAAAAGGGGATGAAGACGCGGTTATCCTGACTGAAGCCAAAGATTTCGCCGCGCTTCTCAAGCAGGCCTACAACGCGGAACCACTCGCGCCCAATCAGCAAATACTCACCGATCGGATTCTTGGGCAACCTTAATTCGTCACGAACATCAACTCCGATCACGACGATGCGACGGCCGTTGCGATCGTCACTCGCTGTAATAAAACGACCAACGCTCGCTTCGACACCGAGTACGTCTTGCGATTCTTCCGTCGCACCCAAAATCTGCGGTGTGGCGGTTCGGCCGCGATAGGCGGCGCCACCGAGCTGCGGTACGGTGAGCGGCGCGACTTTCGAGACGCCCGGTACCCGATAACGCAGGGTCTCAACGTCGTCGAAGGTGATTCGGTTGATTCGACCGGTGCGGAAATTTTCCTGTTCGTTGATGGCCTCGAGCTTCAAGGTATTGCTACCGAGATCGGCGAACTGGTTACTGATCGAGTCGGAAAAGCCCTGCAAAACCGACACAACGGCGATCACCGCCATGGTGCCGATCAGAATGCCTAGTGTTGTGAGAAAACTGCGCAGGCGGTGCGCATTGAGGCTGGCGAGGGCAGCGGAGAAAGCTTCGGCGAGCAGGTTCATGCGGCACGCGGGGGGTTGAGTGAGTCTTCGACGATCAATCCGTCACGTACACGAATCGTGCGACGGCAATGGGCGGCAATATCCGGCTCATGCGTGACGATCACAACTGTCTGCCCTTGCGCATGCAGTGCATCGAATAGCGCCATGATCTCAAGCGACGTACGCGAATCGAGGTTACCGGTCGGTTCGTCAGCGAGCAGTAGCGACGGTTCGCCGACCAAGGCGCGTGCGACGGCAACACGGTGGCGCTGGCCGCCGGAGAGGTGGTTGGGACGATGCGCAAGGCGATCGCCGAGACCGACTTTTTCTAGCGCATGGGCCGCGCGATCACGGCGCTCGGCGGGAGACATACGTCGATACACGAGAGGCTGCATCACGTTTTGTAGTGCCGTTTGGCGCGGCAGCAAATGAAAGCTCTGGAAGATGAAGCCGATTTCGCGATTGCGGACCATCGCGAGCTCGTCATCTCGCAGCGATGAGGTATCGCGACCGTTCAGAATGTATTGTCCCTCACTCGGCGAGTCGAGACAGCCGATGATGTTCATCAGAGTCGACTTGCCAGACCCGGATGGGCCAATGAGCGCCACGTACTCATTACGTCCGATGAAGAGATCCACGCCCGCCAATGCGAGCACGGTTTCTTCGCCGAGCACGTATTTTTTGACGATGCCGCGCAGTTCGATCATTCGTCGCCGTCCGTGCCTTCTTCATTGCCAGTCGGCTTGTTCTTACGCTCGGTGACCGAGTCGCCGTCGCGCAGGCGGCGCAGGGTCTTCGCCGGGCCCGTGATGATGCGATCCTTTGCGGCGATACCCGAGTCGATTGCTTCCCATCGATCGTCCGAGAGTCCGGTGGTAATGGCACGCTTGCGGGCCCTGCCGCCATCGTCAACCCAGACGAATTTTTTGACGACATTCTTCTCGGGCGTTTCTGTGATCACGGCCTCGACCGGCACGGATAACTGCTTGCGACCGTCGCCCAAGAAAATGATAGCGCGCGCACTCATGCCGGATCGCAACTGCAGCGTTCCCGGTGCCTCGATGGCGAGCGTGACTTTGTACGATCGACCCTGGCCTTCGACTGTGGGCGTCAATGCGATGCGTTCGACTCTGCCGCCGAGAGCCGTGTCGGGGTAGGCGGCTGCAAACACATCGGCTCGCTGCCCGAGCGTGATCTTCGCGACATCGGCCTCGTCGACCTTCACTTCAGCTTGAATGGCCGATACATCCGCAATCTTCATCAACTGTGCGCCAGCTAACGAAGCGGTGGAGGGGATGGCGACTTCACCTGCCTTGATCGGTAGCGAGACGATACGGCCGCTGATCGGTGCGCGAATCTCAGTTTTCGCTCGCTGTTCGCGTGCATCGCTCAACACTGCGAGTGAGCGTTGCAGCGCCTCTTCCGAGCTGCGCAAGTCGGCTTCGGCGACGACGAACTGGTTGCGATCCTCATCTAGCCGGTTCTGATCGATCAACTTCGCCTCTGCCAACTTTTGGCTACGTTCGTACTGTTGCTTGCGCAGCGCGACGACGGCGCGCTGCCTATCGATATTGATACGATTTTGGCGAACGCTGGCTTCTTCGCGCGCAATGATGGCGTTATAGGTTTCGGGATCAAGTCGCAGCAGCAACTGCCCTTCTTGGACGGTATCTCCCTCTTGGACTGCGATGCTGCGAACTCGCGCCGTCACTTCCGCCGTCAAATTCACCTCTACTTTGTAGGCGAGGGTGCCCGAGGCGAGGATGCTCGGCTTGACCTCTTGCTCGGCAGCGACGATCACATCAACGGGCATACCGGACTTGCCGGAGAAGCGCTTGACCGTTAAGGGCACGGCGATCGCGAGCACGATGAGTCCGGCCGCTAGCCAACGTTTGTCGAGTTTCATGCAGTAGATTTCCCGAAAATTAAGCGAGCAGTGCTTTGATGATCATGAAGCTGAAAATACCGACGCTAGGCGCAGCCGCAACGATGACGGGAGTTACCCAGCGTTCTGCACCGCTCCATGATTTCCAGCCGACTGCTCCAAGCCATATGGTCCAGAACGCGAGGAAGGTGAACGAGTTTGCGAAGGTCTTCCACGGACTATCGTCATCCAACTGGATCAGAAGCGGGTCGAGTGTCGTGATCGAGAGACTCTCGAGCGGCGTCTGCGGATCCATCCCAATCACCCCGACGATGATGAGAATCGAGTTGATCAGCGTCGGCATTGATGACCAGGTGGCCAGCGCGAGGCCTTGTTTGTAGCTCACGCTGAGCGAGGTGAGTTTGCCCGCGAACCAGAAGTAGCCACCATAGGCAAAAAAGACGATCAGCAATCCCACTGCCGCGCCGAGAGTTGCGCTCCAGCGCAGAAAGCCGCCGTCACTGTTGGACTCGCGGATTGCCTTGAGCTGCGCCTCCGAGATGTCGGGATTCGATTGCAAAATGCTGCGCTCGAGAAACCAACCGGCATCGACCGCACTGAAGTAGAGGAAAGTGCCGATCATGCTCGTCGCACACAGTAGGATCAGGGGGAGTAGCCAGGTTGGCTTTTCTTGCAGCCGCCGCAGAACGGGGGTCGGCTGAAGGAAAATATCGATTAAATCTTTCACGGTCCGTCAGATCCTTGAGGCAAGAGGGTGGTGCGGTTTCGGCGGGATGATAACGGCTTAGGTGTTATATTTAAATACAACACCATAACAGATGCAAGCGCGTCTCGTTATGCGAACTTCATTACTTGGTGTCAGTCTGACGAAGTATCGGAGGTACGGATCATGAAAAAGTTCCTGTTCGCCTTGTTTTCGACTGCGATGGTCAGCGCCTGTTCGTCGGGTTTGCTGAAATCTGATGGGTTTCGCGTTGACTACAACAACTATGCTGGCGAGCCCGTGAGCGACATCGTCGTGATGCGGGGCATCGACTCGTGGACGCCCGTTTCGCGCGATCAGCTCGTCATCTGGACCGGCATCAACGAGGCCTATCTGCTGCGTGTGTGGGATACCTGCCCCGATCTGACTTTCGTCAACTCGATTCGAGTCACGCAAACGGGCTACACGATCAACAAGTTCGAGAAGGTGATTGCAGGACGCGATACCTGTCCGATTCTGGAAATCCGGCCTCTCGATGTGAAGCAGTTGAAAGCCGATCGCAAGGCCGCCAAGGATCGTGATCCGCCTAAGCCTTGAACATCGATAAGAGTGATAATGCGACGGTGAATTCTGTCGCACTCACCGAAGTCGAATTACGACGCTTACTCGAAGCGGTTCGCTGCATTGCGAGATCAGCAGGTGAGGCCATCATCGATGTCTATCGTCGTCTCGACGAGCCTGGTGCCGTTGCGATCGATCGCAAAGAGGATTCATCACCACTGACCGAGGCGGATCTTGCGGCCCATCACATCATCCTTGAGGGGTTGCGTTCGTTGAGTCCGGCGTGGCCAGTTTTATCCGAAGAGGCGGCTGATGTGCCCTTCGCCGAGCGAGCGTCTTGGTCGCGCTTCTGGCTCGTCGATCCGCTCGATGGCACCAAAGAATTTCTCTCTCGCAACGGCGAGTTCACCGTCAATATCGCGCTCATCGATCGTCATCAACCCGTGCTCGGTGTAGTGCACGTGCCCGTGACGGGTGTCGACTACTTCGGTTTGGCTGATGTCGGCGCTTGGAAGGCAATGCGCCTCGATGATCCTGGCACGAGTATCCACGTTGCGTCGCGTTCGCGGGCGCCGATAAGAGTAGTCGGTAGTCGATCGCATGCGAGTGCGCAAATGCTCGAGGCATTACAAGCGCTCAACGCACACGAGCTTGTCAGCATGGGGAGCTCTTTGAAATTCTGCGTGCTCGCCGAGGGTGCTGCGGATGTATACCCGCGTATCGGACCGACTAGCGAATGGGATACGGCGGCAGCCCATGCGGTCGTCCGCGGCGCGGGAGGTGACGTGGTGAGGCTCGATGGTTCACCGCTCGAATACAACCGAAGCGGCGGTTGGTTGAACCCGAATTTCATCGCCATAGGCCCCCGTGATCACGATTGGGTGAGCCTCTTCAACGGAGTGTCGTGAATCCATGATCTATGAATTCGATGGGTATCGTCCCGACATCGCCGATGGGGTGTATGTCGCGCCGAGCGCCGATCTTATTGGACGAGTGCGGGTGGCATGCGGCGCGAGTATCTGGTTCGGCGTGGTGCTGCGCGGTGATACCGATTGGATCGAAATCGGTGAGAACACTAACGTGCAGGATGGTACGGTGATGCATACGGACCCGGGGGTGCCCTTGCGAGTGGGTCCGAATGTCACGATCGGTCATCGCGCGTTTCTACACGGTTGCACAGTGGGTGAGGCTAGCCTCATCGCCAACGGTGCGATGGTGCTCGATCGAGCGGTCATCGGTCGCGGCTGCGTGATCGCCGCGGGCGCCCTAGTCCCGCCGGATAAGGTCATCCCCGATGGGAGTGTCGTGATGGGATCGCCCGGCAAAATCGTACGCGAGGCAGGTGAACGCGAACGCGCTTTGATCCAACGATCGGTCGAAAATTATCGACAGCGTGCTGTGGCTTATCTCACTCGACTAAAGCGGGTGGACTGAGCCCAGAAAGTTTTGCATATGACGCAAGATGTTCGCCGTATCTTGCGGTGCGAGCGCATCGCCAGCGAGCACATGATTCGACGGATCCTGACTGCGCTCGATCAAGACGCGCTGCTTACTCGGTGCGCGTGAGGCGCGACTACCGAGTCGATCAAACATGGCTTCGATCTGTTCGTGGCTGACGACGCGATCCTGGTTCGAGTAGATGACGAGCGTTGGTGTGGTGATGCGTTCGAGGTCGCTGGCTCGGACGTAATCGACCAAGGCCATCATTGGGATCAGTGCGCTCGAGGGATATCGCCAGGTCCAAAATTTGGCATGCGTTTCGTTTGCAGGGCGCCACTCGTAAGTCGGTCCGATCACCGCCGCGGCCAACTGCGCGCCCCAAGGCTCTTTGAGCCACTCGCTACGCGGATCTCGCGGGCCTAGATTCGGTGAGATCAACAAGAGTGCAGCTAGGCGCGCGCTCTCCGCTCGTCGCGCGAGCCACAGTGCCAAGGTGCCACCCGTCGATGTGCCAACCACGATGACGCGCTCGCCGATCTGTTCGCCTATGGCGTAGGCCTCAAGAGTGTCGTTGAGCCAGTCGCTCGCGGTTGCGCTCGCCATGGCGGCGCCTGGCTGTCCGTGGCCGCTTAGGCGAGTATGGAAAAGATTCGCGCCCAAGTGCGCAGCGAGCTTCTCGGTCAAAGGTGTGACCTCTTGCCGTGTCGCCGAGTAACCGTGCAGGTAGATCACCGAGTACGCTGTTTTACGGCGATCGGAATGCGCCCAAAAAATACGCTTTTCTGCCCCGGGGGTGATGGGTCCGAGGGGTGATAGAGCGATACGTCGTTCGATCTCTGCAATCTGGGTCTCGAGCGCAAGCGCATCATGCGGGATGGCCTGTGCGACGTCGGGCTCGATGATTTCGTGGCGAGGCCCGAGTCGATAGGCGAGCCACACCACGAGGCAGAACGAGATTGCGATCGTGAGGAGTCGCAGGAGAGGTCGGCGTATCATGCGGCACCAGTCTATCGAAGCAGTGGAGAAACGGGCAGTTGAGCGCCGAAGATTTGCGCGCACCGGATTGGCAGGTCGAGGGTCGCGATTGGCCCAATCGCGACTGTAGTCGATTCATTGAAAGCGCCGGTTTACGCTGGCACGTTCAGCGCTGCGGTGCCGGGCCCGTTTGTTTGTTGATCCACGGCACGGGTGCATCAACCCACTCATTTCGCGATCTACTGCCGTTGCTCGCGAATCAATTCGATGTGATTGCGATCGATTTACCGGGTCACGGTTTCACCTCACGACCGAGGGTGCTCGAGGGACTTTCGTTGCCCGGCATGGCGCATGCGCTCGCGGAGTTATTGCGCAAACTGGAGGCACATCCCGCGATTGTCGTCGGCCATTCGGCCGGTGCGGCGATTGCGGCGCGACTGGTGTTGGATCACGAGATCGAGCCGCGTTGTCTCGTCAGTCTCAACGGCGCCTTGCTGCCGCTTTCGGGCTTTAAGCATCCTGCCTTCACGCCACT
This sequence comes from Steroidobacteraceae bacterium, assembly GCA_049455235.1. Lineage (GTDB taxonomy): Bacteria > Pseudomonadota > Gammaproteobacteria > Steroidobacterales > Steroidobacteraceae > UBA964. Next base: position 5,031 of record JBMTZD010000021.1, on the reverse strand, counting down.
CGTACGTGCGGTCGTCAGCAGTCACTGGTTACCGCGCTGGTTCGCGAGGCGGCTCGAGTCGCCACGCGAGGTAGATCGATTGCTCGAGGGCACGGGGTCGCGCGTCGATGCGCGCGGCCGCGAACTCTACGGTCGTCTCTCGAGATGTCCGGGGCACACTGGTGCGGCGCTGGCCATGATGGGTGTTTGGGATTTGCGTCCACTTGAGCGCGAGCTTTCGCAAATCGCCATCCCGTTGCATTTACTGATCGGCGGCGAGGACCGAATGATCCTCCCCGGTGAAGCCACCAAAGTTCGACGCCTCGTTCCCTCTGCGACGGTCGAACAATGGTCAAATTTGGGTCATTTGGCGCACGAAGAAGCGCCCAATCGTTTGGCCGAGTGGGTGATCGCACAGGCACGAGCAGATGGCGTTGTAGTTCCATCCTGACACTGCAAGATGTATCGTGAGGCGGACACTTTGATCTGAGGCTCGCCCGACGTGACCGTCGATCGCTCCCATCCGCTGCGTTTCGCGCTGCACGACGAGGTACACGCAAGACCGCCGCTGTCCTTGCCGTCGCCCTCGCGTTTGACCTGTCTTGCGCTCATGTCGAGTGCAGACGATGTCGCGCAAGAGTTGGCTCTGCTCGGCGAGCTCGCGACGCTGCATGGGTTGCCGCCGCCGGGTGGCGAGGCGGGGCATTGCGTGATCGAGGCGCCCGCGTTTCGTCTCAAGTGGGAACGTCACACCGAATATTCACGCTACGTGATCGCTGTCGACGGAGCCGGCAGTCGCCCGTTTGCCGAGCCTGCTAGCGATGCTTTGCCCCGAGACTGGTTAGCCAGGCTGCCGGGTCAGACACTCTACGCAGGTCATGCTGAGGTCTTACCCGGCCAAATCGAATCGGGTGAGGTTTTCTCGGCGATATCACGTGAGAGTTTTGCTGATCGAGCGCTGGTGGGATCTTTGATCGCCGGCGGTCTTGCCACCGTGCTGACCGACTTTCGCATTGATGAGCAGGGTTACAGTCGCTTACTGCTGATCGATCGAGGCATGACCGCAGCTCAGTCTGGCCGTGCAGTGCAGGCGCTGTTAGAGGTCGACACCTATCGTATGTTGGCTTTGCTGGCCTTTCCGGTGGCACGTCAGTTGTCGCCGCAGCTAGCGCGCGATGAGCGTGAGTTGTCATCGATTGCCAATGAGCTCGTCGATATCGAGAAATCGAAAGAGCCGGTGCTGCTAGAGCGCTTGACTCGTTTACAGGCGGAAATCGAGCGTTACGAGGCTGATCATCATTATCGTTTCGGTGCCGCTGAGGCTTATCACGAAATCGTACAGCGGCGACTTGAGCAATTACGTGAAGAGCGGGTCGACTCACTACAGACACTGCAGGAATTCATGGAGCGGCGTTTGGGTCCCGCCATGAACACCTGCGTCGCGGTGATGGCGCGCATGGAATCTTTGTCGCAGCGTGTGACCCGTGCGACCCAGCTGTTATCGACTCGCATCGAGATCACCCGCGAAGGCCAGAACCAGCAGTTGCTCGAATCGATGAATCAGCGTGCCGCCGCACAATTGCGACTGCAGGGTACCGTCGAGGGATTATCGGTAGCCGCAGTGACCTATTACATCGTTGGTCTCATTAGTTATCTCGCCGAGGGGCTCGAAGGGATCGCATTTTTGCCGAGTCATGGCGTCATCACCGCCATCAGTATTCCAATCGTTGCGATCCTGGTCGCACTTGGCGTGCGTCGAATTCGCCGTGCCGTCGAGCATCAAGTGGAGCAGAGTTCATGAGTCATGCCATCGTCATTGGCAGCGGTTTCGGTGGGTTGGCTGCGGCCATTCGCCTCGGTGCGCGTGGGTATCGAGTCACCGTGCTCGAGCGGCTCGATGGGCCCGGTGGGCGAGGCTATGTGTATCGTCAAGACGGATACACTTTCGATGCCGGCCCGACGATCATCACCGCGCCTTACCTCTTCGAAGATTTGTGGCGCTTGTGCGGAAAGCGTCTTGCTGACTACGTCACTTTGCGCGCACTCGATCCGTTCTACGAAGTGCGTTTCGATGATGGTGATGTCTTTCGCTACACAGCCGATCTCGATCGAATGCGAGCGCAGGTAGCGCGTATCGAACCGCGTGATGTCGAGTCATTCGATCGCTTTCTGGCGCGCAGTCGCGAGATTTATGAAGTCGCGTTTCGAGATTTGGCGGAGCAGCCTTTCCACGAAATCGGGACTTTGCTGCGGGCGGCACCTGATCTGATCCGCTTGGGCGGCTATCGATCTGTTTATCGTGAAGTCAGTCGCTTCTTCCGCAGCGATAAGCTGCGCACGCTCTTCAGTTTTCATCCGCTGCTGATTGGCGGTAATCCGTTCACTACCACGGCGTACTACTGCCTCATTGCGCACCTCGAGAGTAGCTACGGTGTTCATTACGCCGAAGGCGGTATGGGCGCGTTGGTGCGTGGCCTAGTGGATTTGATCGAGGGGCAGGGCGGTCAGTTGCGATACAACGCGCCGGTTGACGAGATCCTCGTCAAACAGGGTCGTGCCTCCGGCGTCAGGCTCGAGAGTGGTGAGGTCATCGAGTCCGATATCGTGATTTCTAATGCCGATGTCGCGACGACCTATGAACGACTGCTCGGCTCCACGCCACGTCGTCGCTGGACCGATGCCAAGCTCGAGCGGGCGAGCTACTCGATGAGTCTGTTCGTTTGGTACTTCGGCACCAACCGCCGTTACGACGATGTGTATCACCACACGATGGTCCTAGGACCGCGTTATCGCGAATTGCTGGACGATATCTTCAAGCGCAAGCACCTCGCTGAGGATTTCAGTTTGTATCTGCATCGGCCGAGTGCAAGTGATCCCACACTTGCGCCAGCTGGTTGTGATTCTTTCTACGTGCTCGCGCCGGTACCGCATCTCGATAGTGGTACCGATTGGCGGGTTCAGGCCGAGCCCTATCGTGCCGCGGTGCAGCGTCGTTTGGAGTCGACGATGTTGCCGGGTCTAGGGGATGCGTTGACCACATCGCTCATGCTGACACCGCTCGATTTTCGTGATCGCCTCGCTTCCAAGAAAGGCGCGGCATTTGCGATGGAACCGAAGCTTTTTCAAAGCGCTTGGTTCCGACCACATAATCGAAGCGAAGAAGTCGAAGGGCTTTATTTCGTCGGTGCCGGTACGCATCCCGGAGCGGGTTTGCCCGGGGTGGTGTCGTCAGCGAATATTTTGGACAAGATCGTTCCGCCGCCAGCGCGACCGCGCTAAGAGGTATTAAATCGGGCGCTAACGCTTAGGGCGTATCGTTGATCAAGCAGGCGGCGGCCAGTCTGCCTGACAACGTGGCCATCGGCACACCAGGTCCGGGATGGACGCTGCCGCCAGCGAGATAGAGCCCCGGTATCTTCGTGCGCGCCGTCGGTCGCTCAAAGCTCGCGAAAGCGCCATGGTTGGCGGATCCGTACAAACTGCCGCCTGTCGCCGGAAAAAGACGCTCGAAATCCTGCGGTCGCGTGACTTGCCCATATTCTGGCTCGCTGGTGACGACCAAGCCACTCGCCTTGAGTTGCGAGAATACGCGTTGCTGCAGAGCGGCAAGCTCGTGATCCGACAGGCCTTGGCGATCACCATCGGCAGGCGCATTGACTAGGATCAACAAGCGCTCCGAGTCGCCTGCTGAGAGTGGCGCGGAGGCTTCGCCGCGATCCTGCGCACAGACATAAATCGTGGGTCGATCCGTGATCCGGCGAGATCCGAAAATGTCGGAGAACTCACGCGGGTAGTCATCCCCAAAGAAGACATTGTGATGTGCAAGATCAAAGCCGTGGGTCGGTGCGTCGATGCACCAAGTGACCGCCGAAAGTCCTCGGCTGCTCCGAGATCGCGACGCAACGGCACTGCGTACTTCGTCTCCTAGTAGACCGTCGGCGAGCGCTTGTGTATCGCCATTGAAAATTACCTGTTCACCGGCGATGAAATCGCCATTGTCTAAATACACACCGACGATACGCCCGTCGCGAAGCTCGATGCGTTGTACGCCGCTGCCGAGACGCACACTGACGCCACAGCGTGTCGCGAGCGATTCGAGCGCTTCGGCCACTCGATGCATACCGCCTTCGACGAGCCACACACCTGACTGTTCAACATGCGCGATCAGCATCAGCGTGGCAGGTGCCTGCAGCGGTGATGAGCCGACATAGGTCGCATATCTTGCGAACAACTGTCGAAGTCGTGGGTCGCGGAAGTGTTCGGCCAGCGCGCGCCACAGCGTGAGCCACGGTGGTGTTCGCCACATCGTCAACATCCCTGCGAAGCCGATCTCCCGCATGAGGCCCGCGGTCGTCGGTCGAGCGGACATCATGAAAGGTTTGCGAAGGCAGTTGTGCAGAGCGCCGGCTCGCTCGAGAAACTCCCGAAAGCCCTGTGCTTCGCGGGAACCCGCGAAGTGCCCGATGGCTTCCATCGAGGCTTGGGGATCCGCATGCAGATCGAGTATGGCCGGATCGTCCACCCAGGTGTGCCTCGCGAGCACGCTTGCGGAATGTAATGTGAGGTGGTCTTCGAGTCGGCTGCCGGCGTCGGCAAAGAGCGACTCGAAGACATGTCGCATGGTGAATACGGTCGGTCCACCGTCGATGGGTCGACCGCGTGGGGCGAGGCTGCGCAGTTTGCCGCCGACGTCTGCGGCGCGCTCGATGAGGGTGACCTCGTGACCGCAACGCGCGAGATCGATGCTGGCGGCAAGGCCGGCCACGCCCGCACCGATCACTAACGTACGTTTCGAGGAGCTCAAGCGTTCTGCGGTCGTTGCCGCGTGATGGCGTAGCGGTGGTAGATGATCAACGCGAGCCCGACGATGAGCGGGATCGACCAAAGACCCGGGTGCAGCGCAAGCGCCGGGATCGTGCGTACCGCGCCGAAAGCAAAAAAGGCGGTATAGACAGAAATGCCGGCACCCACTAACGCTTTGATATGTTCTTTGAGCCAATCGAGCGGCGCCGGCTTCGCTTTCAAGATGAACCAAAGATTGGTGGCAACCGT
>JBMTZD010000020.1:0-33553 GCA_049455235.1 Steroidobacteraceae bacterium | reverse complement strand
ACCACCGGACAGACTCAGGGCGTTTTGAATACCCTCGAAGATACTGGTTGCACCCGGGAAGTCACTCGGTTCGTTCCCCGTACCCTGCCAAGTCAGTGTCCATCCACCGGATTGACGTCCAACATCATTCGCTGCGGCACCAACGACCGCTACGCGTGCCGTCGGCTTTAGCGGCAGCGTCTTATTCTGGTTTTTGATCAAGACGAGAGACTTTCGGACGGCCTCTCGAGCGAGTGCGCGATGCTCGTCCGAGCCAATCACACCGACATCGGGCGTCGCGTTTGGATCGGAGTAGCGCGGGTCGGCCTGAAGCATGCCATAACGTGCTTTGACTCTCAGGATACGCGTCACGGCATCGTCGATACGTGACGTGGGAATCAAACCTGTTTTGACCTGCGAGACGATATTACGATGAAGTTCGCGCCAATCCTCCGGCGCCATGATCATGTCAATTCCGGCGTTAACAGCCTGAGGACAGCTCGAATTCGTACAACCTGGAACCTGTCCGATTCCGTTCCAGTCACTGACGATCAGCCCGTCAAAACCGAGACGATTTTTGAGCACGTCTGTCAGCAGGCGACGATGCCCATGTAGTTTTTCTCCGTTCACACTACTGAACGAGACCATGACCGTTTGAACACCCGCGGCGATCGCTGCGTAGTAACCCGGCGCATGAATTCGGGCTAAGTCTGCATCGTCCAGTTCGGTATTGCCCTGGTCGATACCGGCTGTGGTGCCGCCATCGGCGATGAAATGCTTGGCTGTCGCAATGACCCGCTTCGAAGAGAGAAAATCGGACGACCCAGGATCGCCCTGCAAACCCACAACGTAGTCGTACGCAAACTGCCGAACTATCTCGGAGTCCGACGAAAAGCTTTCGTACGTGCGTCCCCATCGCAAATCGCGCGCAACCGCCAGCGTTGGTGCAAACGCCCAATGGATTCCAGTCGCACGCACCTCACGAGCTGTAGCGGTTGCAATGCGACGCAGGAGATCCACATCGCGGCTTGCGCCAATACCAATGTTGTGCGGAAAAATCGTCGCGCCGAAAACATTGTTATGGCCATGAACGGCATCAGTGCCCCAAAGCAACGGGATCGCAACTCCGCTTCGGGAGCGCATGGCCGTATCGAACTCCGCTGCCACCTCGCGCCACCGAGGCGGTGGCGCACGCTTATCTCGATCGGGCGTGCTGCCACCACCATTCAGAATGGAGCCCAGGCCATATTTGGCGGCTTCGGAGGGCGTCACAAACTGAAGCTCCGCCTGGATCATCTGCCCGACCTTCTCCTCCAAGGTCATGGAGGAGAGGATCGTCGCAACACGAGCCTCCACTTCAGGATCTTTCGTAACTCCTGAGGCGGCTACAGGCCAAATGTCGACAGCGGACTCCTTTGCCGAAACCGAAAAGATCGGACAAAGGAGTCCTATCACGCCCAAGATGACCAGAACGCGGTGAGACATCAGGTGCACCTTTTGACTCGTGGAGTGTTCTGCCGCTATCAAAAGTCCTTGCGAATTTTGATTCCATACGTACGCGGCGGGAAGAAGCTCGCACGGAGATAACCCGGGCCGCCGTCGCTCCAGTTACGGATCAACTCGTCCGTAGCGTTGTAGACGTACAGCTCGGCGCCCCACTTCGCACGCTCATTGATCAGACGCAGTGCAGCGTTGACAGACGTAAAGGCTTTTTGGCCCGAGTGAAATGCGCCTTCGTCGAAATTGTTGTCACCGAAGAACATCTCGCTCTGCCAGTGAGCAGACACATAGGGGCTCAAACGCATGCCGTTCGACAACGCCCAATTGTGTTCAACGCTAACCGTGGCCGAATAGTCGGGCGACCACGGCAGCTTATTCCCCGAAAAGTCGGTGGGCCGACGGAAAGAGTTGTCACCGCGAACCTGACTCGGATCTTCCGCCGGGCAGCGGGATAAGCCGAGATACGCACGCTCGAAACAAAACCAACCATCGTCCGCACCGGGCAGATTGGTGATCTTGGCATCGAGCCAGGTTGCCCAACCGAAGATGCGTCCGCCTTCCCATGCCAACCAATCGAACTCGATTTCGATACCGTTGATCTCAGACTCCGCAATATTGTTGGTGAGCAGCGTGCCGATATCGCGGTTGCTGCTGGCCGATTTGCCGACCACGGCCCATAACGTGCGCTGCATGTCGTCGTATTTGGTGTGAAACACGTTACCCAACAAGTTCAGCTTGCCGTCAAGCAATCGAGCCTTGAAGCCGAGTTCGAAGTTGGTGGCCTCCTCAGGGTCGTACGGGAAAGCCGTGACGTTGCCGCACTCGCAGGTATCAACCTTGTCTCCAAAGCCGCCCGCTTTGAACCCGGTTGCGATGCTGCCGTACACAAACCATCGCTCGTTCAGCTCGTGATCGAAGCCGACTTTCCAAGTTCCCTTACTCCACTTGGCCGCGTAAGTGTTGTCGGTTCCCGGAATTCGATTCGGGAAATCATCGGCGAGCGAGCCCATCGAGTTGTTGAGGGCGTTGGCTTGATACATACCGCCTGAGATCGCCCAATTGGGCACGATGCCAATGAGATCCCAACTTTCGTGCCAGAACGTGTTGTTAGGATCCCAAGTCGCTGGATTCACCCAGTAGCCAATCGATACGTGGTTCGAGCCACCCTTGTCGCTCTTCTCGTCCCACGTGTAGCGGTACCCCGCAGTGATGTTCGTTCGATCCGATATCGCGTAGTCGATCTGACCAAAGAGCGCCTTAGATTCGACTTCGCGGTCGGGCTGAACAAACGACTGCCCAAGCGGGCGCGGCGAGCCACAACACCAGGGAATTTCGACATCGAAACGGATGGCATTTTGCTCCGAGAGATAGAACGCGCCGGCAACCCAGTTAAGGGGGCCTTCCCCCTGCGACTTGAACTGCAACTCAGACACCCATGACTCGTAGTCCGACCAACGAGTCGTCAATTGAAGATCCTCGAAAGGCATCAGCGCATAGGGCGCAAACCCGGCGTCGACGATGGCCTGTGCGTCGCGAATCAGCAGTCCGCCGCCGCAGCAGAGTCGGTTAATGCCATACGCAGGATGATCCGGATCAGCAAAGAAACCACCATCACCATCGTATGCCTGATAGCGTTTCTCTTGCGAACGGGCGATACGGTGCTCCATTACGACGGAGTCATTTATCGAAAAGGTGAACTCCGAACGGAATGAGTCGATGGTCATGTCGAGCTCACCCGGTACGTTGACCGAGGCGTACCACTGAGGATGATCGCAGGCAAAGAAGGTGCCGGCCGCTTTTTCGCAATCCTTCAAAGATATCGACCCTGCACCGCCATCTTTGTAGTGCTCGTAGCTCAGTAACCAATCCGCTCGCTCCGAAGGCGCCCACCGGGCGCTAAGACGCGCTGCCCAACGATTCGAATTACCGTACGCATCAGACGCATCCACCCGACGATTACGTCGTTGGTCGGTGTTGGGGATTCCGTCCGCCGGAACATCAAATGCTCCCGTGGTACTTCCGTCACCGTCGGTATCCCAAGCCAAGTCAAACGTATCCATACGCTGATCGAGATAACTATCAGTTTTGTCGATCATGTACGCCGCGCGTATTCCGAAAGTCTCACCCAACGGCAAGTTCACCCAGCCGCGCGCCAGTCGGTGCCGATAGTTACCAAGCTCCACTTCCATGTTGCCTGAAAGTGAATCGAAGTTAGGACGTGCCGTGATAACGTTGATCGCGCCAGCTGTCGAGTTTCTGCCAAACAGTGTCCCCTGCGGACCACGCAGGATTTCGATACGTTCGACATCGTGTAGTAACGCCATTCCGCTTTGTGGGCGCGGCGAGTACATACCATCGACGTGAATGCCGACCGTCGGGTCGCCAAGCTCGGTGAAATTATTTGAGGTGATACCGCGCACCGTGATCTGCACGCCCGAATCCGAGGGAGAAAAACCGATCTGCATGTTCGGAACCAAAGCGCCGAGATCACGCACGTCTTTAACGCCATCGCGAGTCAGTTGCTCTTGAGTGAATGCAGACACAGCGACAGGCGTCGTCATCAGCACGGTTTTCTTTTTGGTGGCGGTGACGACCACCTCGACGAGTTGGTCGATACCGCCCGCGTCTGTAGACTGAGCCAAAACATCAAATGCCGGTAAAACGGTCATCGGCAGCGACGCGACGAGTCCGACGACGAATTTATTCTTGCTCATGAGTCCCCTCCGGATTTCGGATAGCGATCTTCTACCGACGGCTGACAACGTTGTCAATGAATGGACAAAAACCTTTCCAGCCCTAATCATGGAAACTAGTGGAGAGTTCGAACGAACTCTAAGTTATTGATTAAAATATAGATATGCCTGATCATCGAGCGCTGCCGAAACTCGAACTTGGCGTCGCCCAATTGATAGCGGTGTCAATTTAGGTTGTCAGTTTGCTTACTTTGGGGGGTCAGACTCGTGCCAAGTTCTATCTCGAACGAATCAACGCCTGTCGCGACCACCGATCCAGCGGGCGGCAATCATCCCGGCTATTTGCCAGGGTTCGTCATGGCGCTCTTTTTCATTTTTGGGGGAATCACGTCACTCAACGACGTCATCATCCCCAAGCTGAAAGAGCTGTTCACGCTGAATTACACGCAAGCGATGCTGATTCAGTTTTGTTTCTTTACGGCCTACGCCGTCATCGGTCTGCCCGGCGCCCGAATCGTCAAAAAGATCGGCTACATGCGCGGCGCCGTCGTCGGGCTGGTGACGATGATGGCCGGATGCCTGCTGTTCATTCCGGCTGCAGCTTACGCACGGTACGAATTGTTTCTGTTTGCGCTTTTCGTGCTGGCAAGTGGCGTCGTGATCGTTCAAGTGGTCGCCAATCCCTTGATCTCGTTGCTCGGCCCAGCTCGAACCGCCCATAGCCGATTGACCTTCGCACAGGCGTTCAATTCTTTGGGAACGACGGTATTCCCGATTGTCGGCGCCACGTTGATATTGGGCAGCCTAACAAACACCAGTGCCGATCAACTCACGGGTGAGGCGCTACAGGCCTATCGAGTCGAGGAAGCGAGCGCTATCGTTTTCGGCTACTCCTCGCTAGCGCTGATCATCGCCTTGGTGGCGGGAACGGTATGGTGGTTCCGCGACTCGCTGACCAGCGAGCAACATGAAGAAACCGCTCTTTTCGGCGGTATCGACTTGCTGAAGCAGCCCCGATTTCGCTTTGGCGCAGCCTGCATTTTCTTTTATGTCGGCGCTGAAGTGGCTATCGGCTCTTTGATCGTGAGCTTTCTGTCGCAAGAGCAAATCCTCGGCATCGATGAGATGTCGGCGGGCAAATTAGTCGGCCTTTACTTTGGTGGCGCCATGGTTGGTCGTTTCGCCGGCTCCCTATTGTTACGCATTATCAGTCCCGGAAAATTGCTCGCTGCGGTCGCATCGGGTGCGATAGTGTTACTCATGACATCGATCCTCTCGAGCGGAGAGGTCGCAGGGTATTCGTTGCTAGCGATCGGCCTGATGAACTCGATCATGTTCCCAACCATCTTTGCTCTAGCTTGCGAAGGACTCGGACCGCGGCTGGCCGATGGATCCGGCATCATCAACGTCGCGATCGTGGGTGGCGCCATCGTGCCTCTGCTGACCGGCGTGATTGCTGACGTTAGTCGTAGCCTCTCGGTCGCCTTTCTGTTGCCGGCAGTCTGCTACGCAATGATCGTGGCATTCGGGTGGTATGCCAGACGACCGCGGGATTCAGCGGTTGTTTGAAATTCGAAAGTAGATGGTGGCCGGAGTCGGAATCGAACCAACGACACGCGGTTTTTACAGAAAGATCCGTTCCTTAAATCGAACGAGACGGTCGTTTGCTCAAGAATGTCTGCCGTTCGCAGGGTTAACAGGCTCAACGACGATCTGAGGGCTCGACACATCTTTGGGTGCGCCCGCCGGCTATCTAGAAAGTATCGATGAATAACGTAGCATTGAGCTATGGCGATCACGGATAAGCCGCAGAACACTGGCGTCGACCCTGCTCACCGGCGGGTTATTTTCGCCTCCTCGCTGGGAACCGTTTTTGAGTGGTACGACTTCTACCTCTACGGCGCGTTATCGGCGATCATCTCGCGACAGTTCTTTTCGGGTGTCAACGAAACAACGGGGTTCATCTTCGCACTGCTGGCGTTTGCAGCCGGCTTTTTCGTACGCCCCTTCGGTGCACTCGTGTTCGGGCGTTTAGGTGATCTTGTCGGCCGTAAGCACACCTTCCTCGTCACTATCGTCCTCATGGGCGTTGCCACCGCGGGTGTAGGCCTGCTGCCCTCCTACGAAACCATCGGGGTCGCAGCGCCCATCTTGCTGATCATCTTGCGATTACTTCAGGGGCTTGCGCTCGGCGGTGAGTACGGCGGGGCTGCAACTTATGTTGCCGAACATGCGCCCGAGGGGCGACGCGGTCTGTACACAAGCTGGATTCAAACGACTGCAACACTGGGCCTCTTTCTCTCGCTGCTGGTGATCCTCGGTTGTCGGTTGCTACTCGGCCCGCAATTTGAGGAATGGGGCTGGCGCGTGCCATTTCTACTGTCGATCGTTCTGCTCGGAATCTCAGTTTATATCCGCATGCAGCTCGAAGAGTCGCCGGCTTTTGCGCAGATCCGTGCCGAGGGCAAGCTTGCTAAACAACCTCTTAAAGAAGCGTTTGCTGATCGTGCAAATCTGCGGCTCGTGGTTCTCGCCCTGTTTGGCGCAACGGCGGGACAAGCCGTCGTCTGGTACGGCGGGCAGTTCTACGCACTATTTTTCTTAGAGAAGACGCTGCAAGTTGATTCGGCAGCCGCCAATCTCATCATCGCCGCCGCGCTATTGATCGGGACGCCGTTTTTCATTGTCTTCGGTGCATGGTCGGATCGCATTGGCCGCAAGACACTAGTACTCGGTGGCTGCGTGCTCGCTGCATTGACCTACTTCCCAACCTTCAAAGGCATCACACATTTCGCAAACCCCGCGCTTGAGCGCGCAGTCGCCGAAGCCCCCGTGCGCGTACTTGCAGATCCGTCTGATTGCAGTCTGCAATTCGATCCCGTCGGTAAAAGCACCTTCCGCACCTCATGCGACATCGCTAAGACAGCACTCGCTCGAGCGGGCGTACCCTATAGTAATGAAGCCGCCTTCGCTGGCACACCTGCACAAGTACTGATCGGCGACGCCCAAAACCAACAGATCGTTGCAAGCTTTGCGGGTGAAGGCCTACCGGAAGCTGAGTTCAAGGTATCGGCGAGCGCTTTCAACGCGGCGCTACGCAACGCGCTCGATACGGCAGGTTACCCGGCACGCGCCGATATGTCGCAGGTCAACTACCCGATGGTTGTACTGCTATGTACATGGCTAGTCCTGCTCGTCACCATGGTTTACGGACCCATTGCTGCGTGGCTTGTCGAATTGTTTCCAACCCGAATCCGCTACACCTCAATGTCACTGCCCTACCATCTTGGCAACGGTTGGTTCGGTGGCTTTTTGCCCGTGACGTCATTCGCAATTGTTGCGGCGACAGGGGATATCTACGCAGGTCTTTGGTATCCGATCATAGTTGCGCTCGCGACCGCACTGATTGGATCACTATTTCTTCGTGACACCCATCGAAGCCGTCTATCTGACTAAAAATAGATTTGGTTTCCCAGAACCTAAATCACAGCGCAAACCGTTTTTGTTTCCAAATAGTTCTCTACCGCCTGGTGCCCACTATCCCGGCCCCAACCCGACTGCTTCACCCCTCCAATCGGTAGACTGGCGTCATACATAGAGTGACTATTGATCCAAACGGTCCCGGCGCGAATATCTGCAGCGAGCCGATGCGCTGCTGATAGGCTTTCCGTCCAGACGCTAGCGGCCAGCCCATATTCGGTATCGTTAGCCATAGACACCACTTCTTCCGGCTCGTCAAAAGCGGTTGCGACGACCACCGGACCAAACACTTCCTCACGCACCACATTCATGTCTGCTCGCACACCGGTCAGTACGGTTGGCGCGATAAACGTGCCTGCCGGACCGAGGTGGTCGGCACCTCCACAGCGCACTTCGGCACCCTGCATCGCCCCAGAGCGAATGTACGCAGCAACTCGTTCGGCTTGTTTACGGCTGACCAACGGCCCCATCTTTGTAGCGGGATCAAGACCATGACCGAGTTTGATTTCGGATGCCGCTGCAGCAATACCGTCCATCACCCGCTCAAATATTTTACGCTGTACGTATAGTCGAGAGCCCGCTACACAGACCTGCCCGGAGTTGAAAAAGATCGCATTGGCAGCGCCCGGTATGGCGAGCGCCAAATCTGCATCGGCCATCAAGATCACAGGAGACTTGCCGCCGAGCTCAAGCGTGACTTTTTTTAGATTTCCACGTGCGGCGTCAAGAATCAGCTTTCCGACCTCTGTGGAACCGGTGAACGCGACCTTGTCGACGCCGCGATGCATCGCGAGCGCCGCGCCTGCAGATTCACCAAGGCCCGTCACCACATTGAGAACACCGACTGGCACGCCCGCTTCGAGCATGAGCTCAGCAAGACGTAGCGCAGTGAGTGAGGTGTCCTCCGCTGGCTTCAACACCATCGTGCATCCTGCGGCGAGCGCTGGCGCGATCTTCATCGCCGTCAGCACTAATGGCGAATTCCAAGGCACGATGGCGGCGACAACGCCAACAGGCTCCTTGCGGGTATATGCGAAGAGCTTCTTACCGGGAGGTTGATAATTAATAGACGGATTGATCGTGGTGCCTTCGAGACGCGTTGCAACCCCTGCGAAATACCGAAACTGCTCAATAGCACCTGGTATCTCGGCATACTTCGCGACCCAGAGTGGCTTTCCCTGATCCAGACTCTCGAGCTCTGCGAGTTCATCGAGATGAGCTTCAATCAAATCAGCGACTTTCCACAATATCCGAGCCCGCTCGGCAGGCAGAAGCGCCGGCCACGCCCCGCGCTCTAATGCTTCGCGAGCTGCCGCTACGGCTGCATCCACATCACGTGTATCACCCGACGGAATCGTGGCATGTACTTCGCCGGTAGCCGGATTACGCGATTCGATACGTGCTCCCGAGTAGGCATCGACCCATTCTCCAGCAATCAGCATGCGATGCGCGAATTTGTTGAGAAACTTTTGCGCGCCTGCAGTTACAGGCTGCCAAGTCCCAATATCCAGGGGCTGATTGCTTGTCATACGGACTACTCTCCGACCGATTGTTGCTGCAAATACCAACTCGCCACTGCCTCGCGGGTTGCCCACCACACGCCAGGCAAGGTTTTAGCGTGCTGAATGAATTCACGCAGAGCGCGTATGCGATAAGCGCGGCCACTGACATGCGGATGCAATCCGACATTCATGATCCGACCCGTTTTCTCACCTTCTCGATAGAGCTCTTTCAATTCCTCAAGGAGGATGTCCCGAAACTCATCGGTGGTGTGATTGCGACGCGTGAGCAAAGTGAAGTCATTGATCTCATTGGTGTAAGGCGTCGATACGATAGGTCCGCTCGGCGTTTCGATCAGGTACGGCTGATCGTCATTCATGAGATCGCAATAGAAAAGCAGTCCATGCTCCGCAAGAATATCGGCTGTATTGAGTGTGCCGCGCAGTGATGATGACAACCATCCACGTGCTTTTCGGCCTACAGCCTGCTCATATACGGCGAGCGAACGAGCAATGACATCGCGCTCGCGCTCGGGCTGTTTAGCAAAGTCTGTGAGCAGTTCACCCTGTTCGTAATTGTGCGCGAGAATCTCGCAACCTCGGCTGAGCGCCGCATCTAACATGGGACGTCGACGTAGTGCTGTCACGGCGTTGATGGTGCAAGACGGCTTAACGCCCTCTTCATCGAACATATCAAACAAGCGGAAAGCACCTACTCGTTGACCATATTCACGCCACGTGTAGTTTGGGAAATCTGGTGTATCACCCGGCAGCACGTCGGGCAGGATCGCGGGGCCGCCGGCGTAGTACGGTCGGTCGGTATCTTTAACCAAATCCCAAGTTTCGAGATTAAGCGTAATAATCAGCGCAACCCGCTTGCCATCTGGCCAACGCAACGGGGGTCGTAAGTTGATTGGTACATAGTCGTAGTGCATCCGAGGAATCCTTGTAGATGTTTTCACAAACACTATAGCTATAGATTCGATCCAAGCAGTCGAGAGTCAGGATAATCGGATTGCATACTGTTTTGGGCGGATGACGCGACGCCTACCAGCTACTGATTCTTTACCGGCGCAGGCTTTTGCGTCCTCACATAATTCTCAAGACTCGAGAGGCTCGGTTCGACCCATTTTTCGGGCGCGATCTGATAATGCGGATATCGCTCCAGCACGCGCTTGGCCACCGCGGGCGGTATCGCATCCACTCCCGATACTGAGGAAAATGTACCGGCGTAAAGAATATGTCCCGGCGTGGCGCCCATCAGCATCCACGGCAACCATGGTGTGATCCGATTCCAAACACCAGTGTGCGGCAAGTGTGTCAGTTCAGGATTTTCAATATCGTCGCGGCGAATTTGGTAACGGAAGAGTTCCGATACTCGGTTCATCACGCCTGAAGATTCGCGTGGCCAGACAGCCGGATCGAGTGCGTTTCGGTAATACAGATGAATGTCGCTCTGTAGGATCACCATGTCATCTCGGAGCAGGGCCCAATCGCGCAGGAATGGGCGACGCGGCGGCATTACGGTATTTAGCCCGCCATAGCTTGGCGGGTCTGGGTAGTACTCGGATATCACGTAATTGAACGGATCGTTCGCGATGTCGACCACCCGTACTTCTTCGTTGGTGTATGGATTCACCCAAGTGTCCATCATTTCGCCGGTCTTTAAGTCACGATAGAAGACCAGCTCTCGGCACATTCTTTGGTACGACCCGTTAGCTTGCTTGATGACACGAAGTGCAGAGAAAACTTCGAAGCCGAACAAGGGACGAACCGCTTCACCATCGCGGACGCCACACACAGTGCCCGTGACATAGCCGTTCACGAATTTTCCCGGTGCGATATCTGCCTCGAGGCGAGCGGTGGTCTCGCGATTCCAGATCGGATCTTTGAAAAGCGCGCGCAGCTCGTCATTTGAAATGCGCGGTCGAGACGACGTGGGCGAAACGGTTGCTATCGCCGCGGGTGCGAGCGCCGCTGTGCCCGCAGTGGCGATGAACTGCCGACGATTCCGCAATAGTCCGCTCTGCTTCTGACTCGTCATGTTAGTGTCTCCTTTGAATGATCCGCGTATCGAATCTGTCGAACCCTAGAGCATCATGTCGATGACGCCACCCAGGTTTTCGCGCTCGGCCTCGCACCAAACTCGCATGGCAGCTGCAAGATCCTGCGTGGTGATGCCCAGCGACTTATAGACGGTAATGTCATCGACATCACGACGACCCGGGATCGTGCCGGCTAAGACCTCCCCGATCTCACCGCGCACGTGAGCTTCGGTGACCGCCCCACGCGATATCGCGCCGAGCAATTCACCGGCAGCAGCCAATGCAGCTTCGCGATAATCAACAAAGAATTCGCTACGACTCACTGTAAGGTCATCCACTTCAGCAGTAGTCGGGACAGCCGAACCAACAAGATTGATGTGTTGCCCGGGTCGAAACCACTCGCCACGGATGAAAGGCTGCTTAGCTGAAGTCACTGTGCAGATCACATCAGCAGCTGCGATGGCTTCAGCAAGATCCAGGGTAACGCAGAAGCGCGGTCCATTAAGAGCACCGACGGGTAGCGGCACTGCCTCGAGTCGCTCGATGAGTCGTGCCGCTCGATCGAGATTACGCGCCCAGACCGCCACGGTTTCAAACGGTCGAACGCACAATAACGCGCGAGCATGATGCCAAGCTTCTTCACCGGCACCGACAATGAGCAAATGACGCGCCTCGATGCGGGCAAGTGCATCCGTAGCCGCTGCAGTCATCGATGCGGTACGAATAGCCGTCAAAGTTCCGCCCTCAAGCAGCGCGAGCGGTAAGCCGGTCTCCGCAGCGAACAGCAGCACTGCACCGACATGCGAGCCATGCGGATCATCGGCTGGCCGCTCATATTTCGAGACGATTTTTACGCCGAAGCAATCATCACGACCGCCTAGATAACCCGGCATCAACCCAAGCTTTCCACTTCGTCTTGGCACGGGCATGAATTGCCGAAGCGGTAGTGAGCAGTCACGTTGTGAGGTAGTGATCATCGCCGAACGCATTTCGTCGATGCACTGCCGGTAGGTCAGCAGTCGCTCAATATCGGAGCGAGTAAGCAGCCGCAACGTCAACCCCGAGGCGGCATGAATCGCATGCGCTCAAGAATGGATGCAACGTCATCTGGGCGCGCAAACGGCTCTGGCATCGGTTCACCGACTCGCCGCGGTTTACCGATGGCGTTGAACCAATCCTCGAGTCCCGGCGGCATGAAAACCCAAAACAGCTTCATGTCTGTGCTGCCCGTGTTATCGATGCGATGACGAGCGTTGCGACAGAAAAGCACCGCCGAGCCCGGTTCGAGCGGGCTCGTAACATCGTCGATAGTGACGGTGCCGTAACCTTCGTGCACAAAGATGAGCTCGTGATTCTGCAAATGACCGTGCTCGCGGACATGACAGCCCGGTGGCAACAGTTGCATACCTGCGGAAAAGTCTTCGTATGGGGTGTTCTGCGGTGAAAACTTAACGGTGACATAGCCGCGGGACGGCATTGGCTGCCAAAGAGACTGGCCCTCTTCTGGACCACTAATCACCGAGAACGACTCGCCTGTAGTGTCGAGCGCCATGTTTCGTTCCTCTCGTCGGCTTTGCGCTGTTCGCGAAGAAAACCCAGCACCGCCGCGTTGTATTCAGCCGTCACTGTTTGCGGACAGAAATGCCCACCCTCACGCAGCAGACAGAGACGGGCATCGGCGATACGTTGCGCGAGCTCTTCTGACATCGTTGACGGTGTTAATTGATCGTCTCTCGCACCGATAACCAAGGTCGGCACTCGAATCTCGCTCAGGCGGTGACGTAGATCGTGCGACATCACGGCGTTGAGTCGACCCAGTTCGATTTCAAGGCCGGGAAACTCCGCCATCCGCGTTTCGAAAAAAGATCGAGTGTCCTTGAAACGATCGTGCAGGTACCAAGTCGGCGTTGCCAGTAGCGTACCGACCATCAAATAATTCAGCGGTCCGGAATTGATGAGGATGTCGCGCCTTGTGTGAAAGGTTTGCAGAAACAGTGGCGTCGGGCCCGCCCAGCTCGCACTCAACACCAGCGATGCCAGCCGCTCTTGCGCACGCAAGGCTATGTGCTGCCCGATGGCACCACCGGTGGAATGACCCACGAGGTGTACCCGCTCGAGCTGCAGCGCATCCATCAGCCGCAACAGATCATCTGCCATCTCGCCCGCATTGGAAATCAAGGGGCCGGGGCCCGAGCGGCCCACCCCACGATGATCGTGCAGGATCACGCGAAACTCGCGTGAAAAATCTGCGATCTGCGCGTGCCAGAAACGCCCGCTACCGCCTAGCCCAGCAACCAGCAATAAAGGCGGACCATCACCATGTTCCTCGACATGGAGCTCTGCATGGCCGATCGATACCCGACGACCGCCTGCGACGACCGAAATGCCTTTCTGCATATGAGGATTCTTCACGATTGCGCGGCCCTCAAACCAATGCTTTGTACCGATTCACCCATGCGCAGCCTGTATGGCAGCCGGCTAAAATTCGATTGTTGCTTGGTCGGACGAATTTGGTTGAATGCCTGCGTTCAGCATCGCACAGGATTACCCCCATGGCGCTCAACCGTAGCCCGCAAAATCCGATTACCGCAGAAGATATCGCTACCTATGAGCGCGACGGTTGTGTCGTGTTGCGGGGCGTCTGCAACTCAGACTGGATCAATCGGCTACTGCCTGTCGCGATGCGGCTCGCCGCCGATAAGGAGGATTTTGGACTGCTGCCGTCCTATCCCGGTCGGTACATGGCAAGAACCATTCCCGAATTTCGCGAGCTCGCCTTCGAGGGTCCACTGGCCGAGGCGGCCTGCCGGGTCATGGGCTCACGCGAAGCACGTTTTTTCTTCGATGAAATCTTCGCCAAACCGCCGCGTTCGGCTGAACGGACTATCTGGCATACAGATCGAATGGGCTGGCCCGTCAGCGGCAAGATGGTTCCCTCGCTCTGGATGCCGCTGACGCGAATCACGCGTGAAAACTCGCTCGAGTGCATCGCTGGCACACATGTCCAAGATGTGCGCTACTGGTTGTTTTCACCAAACGCCCGCAAGATGATCAAGCCAGATGATCGAGTACCGCATGTCGACTGCGAACCTTGGCGGAACGATCCCAAATATCGGTTTCTTCGCTGGGAAATGGAACCAGGCGATCTACTAATCGTACATCCGTGGACCTTGCATTACTCCGGCGGCAATCCGGAAGACTTTTGGCGCATCGCCATATCAGTTCGCGTGTTCGGCGATGACATTCGCTGGGATCCGCGGCCCGATTGTGTCAATCTCGCCGGAATCAGTTTCGATGAAATGATCGTGGGTGAGCGTCCCGATGGCCCGCTCTGCCCGCTCGTCTGGTCGGAAGACGGCCGTCGCGATAGCACCGAGAATTATCCGAGGGGCTTTGCCACCCGCTGGGCCCGTACTCGCAAATCAGATATCAATGAATACGATGTCTTCGCAAAGAGTCTCGCGGAGGCTAAGGGCACTCAGCGATCAGGGTGACGGCCGCGCGACCTTGCGAAACTCAGCCAACACATGCTCGACCGCAGGCCGTGAGCCGGCCCCAGCGCGGTAGATCAGCCCCGCCTGTCGCTCGATCGCTGCTTCCAGAGATAAAGCGACTAGATCGGTATCAGCCGATCTGCCATCGACCAGGTGCTGCGGCAGAGGACTCAGAAATTTTCCGCTGCGAACGAGTGACATCATCAAATTGAGTGAATTAGTGCGAAAGATATCGCGAGGCGCCGGTAATCCCTCTTCCGAGAAATATCGCTCAAAACTGTCTTGGGCGTGAGGCTGATCGGCGATCACCCAACGATGGGGCACTAGATCCGCGCGATTGAGGGTGCGACGTCGGGCAAGCGGATGACTACGCCCGGCCATCACCACCGAACGCACAGTGATCAACGGCTCAAGTACGAAATCTGCCGATACTGCGACTTGGGGAAAGTTCGAAAAGATAAGATCCAACCGTCCATCTTGCATACGACGTAGCAACTCTTCAAAGAATCCGTCGGTGACCACCATCGCCAATCGCGGATGCACCTGCGCAAGATTCTGTGCCACGTTGGCCGTGATATGCGTAGCGAACATGGATCCGACGCCGACGTAAACCGTACCGGTTACACCGCGCTCGAGTTCTCGAACTTCGCGCGTTAGCCGCTGACAGGCATTCAACACGATCTGCGCATGGTGATAGAGCGCAAGTCCGGCCTCAGTCGCCGCCACACCACGCGGCTTTCGCTCTAATAGTTCTACGCCGAGAAGGTCTTCGAGATTCTTGATGCTGCGCGTCAGCGCAGGCTGGCTGATGGCCACACGCTCGGCTGCACGCGAAAGATTGGCGCAGTCGACAACGGCGACGAAATGGCGAAGTTGACGCAGTTCCATGACGGCTTACAAACCCCCGTTTTAGGCCGTTATCCGCTGCGATGCGGTCAATGCATGGATTGTGCACCGGAAATGATTGGCTTGGCTACGATACACGGAGCGACACTGGGTCGGGTAGTGGGGGGTATTCGATGGACGCCTGGGATTACATCATCGTCGGGGCGGGCTCGGCAGGCTGTGTTCTTGCCAATCGTCTCTCGGCTGATCCCATGATTCGCGTCTTGTTGCTTGAGTCCGGACCCGCGGATCGCTCTCCCTATTTGCATGTACCAGCGGCGCTCATTAAGGCTGTAGGCAACCCTCGCTACGACTGGTGCTTACTTGCCGACCCAGACGAGTCGCGGAAGGGAAAAGTCGATCTTTGGCCGGCAGGTCGCGTACTCGGCGGTTCGAGTTCGATCAACGGCATGTTGTTCGTTCGTGGCGCGCGCGAGGACTTCGACGGTTGGGCCGCTCTGGGTAATTCAGGTTGGGGCTTCGATGATTTGCTGCCGGCCTTCCGCAGCATCGAAAACTCCGCCATTGAGTCAGCCGGCTTACGCGGACACGACGGCCCGATGAGCGTCTCGCGCTTGCGTACCACCCACCCACTAGGTGAGGTCTTCCTGAAGGCCGCGAGCGAACAGGGGCTACCACTCAATCATGACTATAACGGTGCTACGCAAGAGGGCGTGTCCCCGCCCCAAGTCACGCAGCGCAAGGGCTGGCGATGTAGCAGCGCGCGTGCTTTTCTTGCGCCGGCACGCAGTCGCCGCAATCTAACGGTACTGACCGGAATCGATGTCGAGCAGTTACTGTTCGCGGAGGGCGAATCTCGCTGCATCGGCGTCAAGACACGAACCCGTTCTTTCATGCTATCGCCCGGTGGCGAAGTGATCTTGTCGGCAGGTGCTTTGGGCTCACCCAAAATTCTCATGCATTCTGGCATCGGTGATCTCGCTGCACTCTCGGCACTCGGCATTCACGCTCGCGTGCATAGACCCTCCGTCGGCGCCAACCTGCAGGAACACCCCAATTCAGTCGTCTGTGCGCACGTGAACGTGCGCACGTACAACATGGACGCGACACCGCTGCGAATGTTGCGCAACGCGATTTATTGGGCCTTCACCGGGCGTGGACCCGCCTCCAGCCCTTATCCCCATGCCGTTGCCTTCCTGCGCTCCTCTCCCAATGAGCCGCGCCCAGATCTGCAAATGCTATTCGGGCCATTCGCTTTCTCATTCGATGAGCGCGGCATACTGCCTTACGCCGGACCTGCCGTCTCAATCGTGGTGAACACCTGCCGCCCCCGTGGTCGCGGACAGCTCACGCTCCGCGACGCTAACCCCGCCTCGCCAATCCGGATCTCGCACCAGCTGCTTGCCGACGAAGATGATCTGAATCGACAAATCGCTGGTTGTAAAATTGCTCGTCGATTGCTGCAAGCGGATGCCTTCGCACCGTTCATGCGTGGCGAGTACCTGCCAGGCCCTGCGACTCTCGACGATGATGGGTGGCGCGATCACATTCGACGCACGAGTTTTCTGGGATACCATCCGGTCGGAACCTGTCGAATGGGCATCGATAACGACTCGGTCGTAGATCCCCGACTAAAGGTGCGCGATGTCGCCGGTTTGCGTGTCGCCGACGCCTCGATCATGCCGCTGATCGTCTCGGCAAACACGAATGCCGCGACTCTCATGATCGCAGAGAAAGCCTCAGCCATGATCCTCAAAGATCGTCATGCAGGCATCAATCTATGAGCGAGGAAAATTCAGATCGCAAGCCCTGGCCAAGCGCTGCCTACGGTTGGTATGTCGTTGCGATTCTTTGTCTATGTAACATGGTCGCGTTCGTCGACCGGCAGATCATCAACTTACTGGTCGAAGATATCAAAGCCGATCTATCTATTACGGATACTGAAATCAGTCTGCTACAAGGGCTCGCATTTGCCGTTTTCTATGCCGTTGCGGCGGTACCTCTGGGTAGATTGGCTGATACAGCAAACCGCCGCTGGATCATTTCGACTGGCATCCTGATCTGGACGGTGGCAGCCGCCTCCTGCGGACTCGCACGTAGTTTTTGGCAACTTTTTATCGCCCGCATGTTCGTCGGTGTAGGCGAAGCTACGCTCACGCCTTCCGGATTTTCCATGCTCGCTGACCTTTTCAAACCGAAGCGTGTTTCGCTGCCGATCAGCGTATTCACGGGATCAACATTTGTCGGCTCTGGCATCGCACTGCTTGCCGGTGGTTTCGTCATCGCAACGCTGAACAAACAAGACGTGATCTCGCTGCCGCTACTGGGTGTCATGCAGCCTTGGGAAGCCGCCTTCATTCTTGCCGCAGTTCCCGGCGTCTTCGTGGCACTGATTTTTTTGCTCACTATCAAGGAACCAGTTAGGCGTCAGTCTTCAAGCGTCATTCCGCTGTCGGAAAAGCCGAGGCTCAACGAAGTCGCTGCATTCGTGAGGCACAATTCGGGTGTCTTCGCAGCGGTGTTCGGTGGCGTCTCAGTATTGGCGGCAGTTCAGTTCTGTCTTGGTGCTTGGGTTCCAGCTCATTTCATACGGAACCTGGGTTGGGCCGCGCCAGAAGTCGGCTACGCCTACGGACTGATTTTCCTCTTCTGCGGAACAGGTGGCGTCATTGCAGGCGGCTTCCTAGCCGACCAACTCCAAACGAGAGGACACCGTGACGGGCACTTGAGAGCGGTGATGTTCTCCGCGATCGCTACACTGCCCTTCGTAGTCGCGTTCCCCGCCGTAGATGATGGACGTGTCGCCATCGCTCTGCTTGCACCCGCGGTATTCTTCGGCACCATGGCGTTTGGCGCTGGGCCTGCGCTGATTCCAGTGATCTGTCCTGCTCGAATGCGCGGGCTATTGGTTGCCGTCTATCTTTTGATCGCCAATATCGTAGGACAAGCAGGAGGTCCACTGATCGTTGCGCTATTCACTGATCAGGTATTTGGCTCGCCCGAACTCGTTCGCTATTCATTGATGGTGGCTCCGGCGTTATTACTGATCATTGGTGCAGCGCTCGTGACGCTCGGATTTCGCGGCTTACGTGCAATGAATGCCTTGCAAACAGAGTCTTAGTCGTGACGACTCAGCGACAAGCTTTTGCACTCTGGCACGAGGACCCATCGGCCTTCTGGCTTGATGCAGCTGGTGCTATTTCGTGGCATCGAAAGCCATCCATCGGCTGCGATACGACGCAATCATCCTCAGGCAGATGGTTTGTCGATGGCGAACTCAACGCGTGCTACAACGCAGTCGACCGACACGTTGAAGCAGGTCGTGGTGAACTGCTAGCACTGCTCCATATCAGCGCCATGACTGGCAGGGAACGGCGTCACACCTATCGGGAGCTGCGCGATGAGGTTGCAAAGCTAGCGGGTGCTTTACAACAGCTAGGCGTAACCGCCGGTGATCGCGTTGTCATCTATATGCCGATGGTGTCCGAGGCGGTATTTGCGATGCTCGCGTGCGCCCGTCTCGGCGCAATCCATTCGGTCGTCTTCGGAGGCTTTGCCGCACCCGAACTCGCTGCAAGGATAGACGATGCACAACCTCGCTTAATTCTGACGGCATCCTGTGGGCTAGAGCCGGGACGCATCGTCGACTACCACGCCTTGCTGGTTCGAGCACTGCAGTTAGCGAAGCATCAACCACGACACTGCATCGTATTGCAGCGCGAACAAGCGCCGGCCACGCTGCGCCCGGGGCAGGATATCGATTGGCAGGATTTTTTGCGTGACGCACCATCGGTGCCGCCTGTTGTAGTGAGTGCGACAACACCTCTTTATATCCTCTACACCTCAGGTACGACAGGCAAACCCAAAGGTGTGGTGCGCGATACGGGAGGCTATCTCGTCGCACTCGCGTGGTCGATGCGGTACATCTACGACACAGCAGCTGGCGAGACTTTTTGGGCGGCCTCCGACATCGGTTGGGTCGTGGGTCATTCTTATATCGTCTACGGCCCCTTGGTACAGGGCTGCACTACCTTGCTCTATGAAGGCAAGCCAGTAGGCACACCGGACGCCGGGGCCTATTGGCGAATCATCGAAAAGCATCGTGTCGTAACACTCTTCACGGCACCGACCGCTATCCGCGCCATCAAGCGAGAGGACCCCGACGGTCATCATATGAAGTCCACCAAACTTCACTCGCTACGTGCGCTGTTCCTCGCAGGTGAGCGCGCTGATCCTGATACGGTGCACTGGGCGAGCAAAGCACTTGGCGTGCCTGTGATTGATCACTGGTGGCAGACAGAAACAGGTTGGCCGATGGTCGCCAATGGTCTGGGCTTCGAGGCGCTACCGATCAAAGCGGGCAGCCCAACGCTGCCGGTACCCGGCTTCGATGTCGTGGCGCTCAATAATGAAAGTCGAGTGCTCGGCGCTCATCAGCAAGGCTCACTGGCGGTCCGACTTCCCTTACCACCCGGATGTTTACCAACGCTCTGGAACAACGACGACGGCTTCCGCAGCGCTTACCTTCGCGAACATCCGGGCTACTACACGACCGGTGATGGCGGTTACATCGACGAGGACGGTTACGTCTTTGTGATGGGACGTATTGATGATGTCATCAACGTTGCAGGCCATCGATTATCGACCGGAGAACTCGAGCAGGCCCTAGCCAGTCACGTCGCTGTAGCGGAATGCGCCGTCATCGGTGTGGCCAACGCACTGAAAGGTACGGTCCCCGTTGGACTCGTTGTACTCAAGGCAGGCGTCACGACGCCAGCAACGGAGATTACTCTCGAATTGATTGCGAGAGTTCGCAGCGAGGTCGGTCCGGTGGCTAGCTTTCAACGCTGCCATATCGTCTCGCGCTTGCCGAAAACCCGTTCCGGAAAAGTACTACGCGCAACGATGCGTGCCATCGCAGATGATCGCCCCTACGAAGTGCCGGCGACCATCGAGGATCCAGACGCCTTAGAAGAAATCCGCCAACTGCTCTCGAGATCAATATCGCGCTAAAGATCGCGTGCAACGCGAAAGCCGAACGTGAAGCGACGATCCGTCGCATTCATCTTCAAACGAAAGGCCGCTCTCGTACTTGCAGCAACCGCTGTCCAGCCTTGGCCGCGCATCACGCGCAAACCGCAATCCACACCCATCAGACGTGCCGTCTGATCAGACTTGGCAGATCGATGATCGTCGTTCCAGCAATCGGCCACCCACTCGTTCGCGTTGCCCAGCATGCCGTGCACACCGAAGGGGTTGGCGATAGTTGCACGAACAGGTGCAAGCGTGGCATAGCCGTCGCGGCAAGGCTGCCCTTTCCAATCGCTCATCTTGTCGTACTTGATCTGAGTCTTGTCCCAACGAAAAAGATCCTGCGTATCGAGATCACCCAGATTGACGAACTTGCAGATCTCTGTGGGGTCATCACCGAACCAGTATGCCGTCGTGGTGCCCGCCCGAACCGTATATTCCCACTCTGCCTCACTCGCAAGGCGATACCGCTGCCCGGTCTCCTCGCTGAGCCACTCAAGGTAAGCCACGGCGTCGTGCCAGTTGATACAAGTCACTGGGTGATCGTCTGTCTCACCGATTTTGGCATCGCGCCAGCTGCGTGATTCGTCAAACAGCCACTCGGTGCCTACAAAATGCCAACACCCCGGGGCGGGCGCGTAACCACTAGCGGCGACGAAGCGGGCAAATTCGTGCCGTGTCACTTCATACTTGCCGAGACCGAAGGGTCGTCGAATCACGACACGGTGTGTGGGTTGCTCGCGCGTCGCCCAAAATTCCGGTAGACCGAGGCGTCGCGGCTCCTCGATCTCAGCCCCCATCAGAAATTCACCAACAGGTACTACGACGATCTCCGGACAGTCCGCGCAGTCACGGAAAGTGTGCAGAGGCTCCTCGGCGACAAGACGTGGAGACGCTGCTAAGCCAAGCCACAGCAGCAAAAAAACAAGACGAGTCATGCTGGTTGGTACCTGCAAAGTCGCTCAGCCTGGGTGCAAATCGGGAAAAGGGCGATCGAACGCACGGCGATCCACGCTTAGCAATTGCGGAAAGTCTTGCTTTGCGCGACGACTAAACTCCGTTGGCAGCTCATCAATAGATCGCAGCTTACAACCACTCCAAGCAGCGAACATATGACCCGGCGTATTGCCCATCTGCATCCATGCTGGCCACGGAAAGACATAAGCCCCAGAGACCTCCGTCGGAAGCCACTTAACTGAAGGATTATCAAAGATTTGTGCCGGCGCCGCTTCAGTCCCCATCTCGAGAAACGTTGCCGGCCAAGAATCCGGCGGCACTCGAATACCATCAACCTTCACAAATCCGTTCTCACGCCGAAGCAGTTTGTAATCTGGCCGCGGTGACGCAGAAGGCTTATCCAATGAAATCACCCCAGCGGGTGAGCGAACAAGCCCTGGGTCTTGCGTAAGCGCCATAGGTGGCACTGGCACGATTTTTCCGGTTACAGGGTTTCGTACCTCAGACACGAATTTCCCAGTGTTCAGGTCACGCGGAAACGATAAGTTGTGACCATGCATTCGATAGCGGTTTTCACTCATGATTTGGTGCCGCGAAAACTCGATGCCTTCCCAGCGAACTACTGGCTTGGGCGTCGCATTGAGGGGCACCGCGACCATGATGAAGTGGTACCAGTGCAAGATATCGTCAGCATCCTCAAGACTGCGCTGGAGTCGCATGGCTTGACGAAAGTTTTCGACTGGGTCGAGCGTCATGAATTCAGAAATGCCCGTCGATCCACGGGCCTTACCGGGCGTGGCGGCGACTGCGGACAGTACCGGGCTTACTGCAGTAAGTCCGGCCATCATTGAGGGAAGCAGATCGCGACGATTCATGAGCGCAGAGCCTCTTTCAGTACCGCAGACAACGGACGATCAAGATCGCTCCAGCGGGGCTCGAGTAGCTCGGGATTTTCTCTAGCGACACGCTCGCGAAACTCACGGGGCAGATCTCGAACACCCGCCACCGCACGACGACCACTCCAAGCACCTAGCATGTGACCCGGACGATCTCCCATGCGCATCCACGCCGGAAAAGGAAACACGTAGAAGCCAGATGTTTGATACGGCAACGCTGTTATCGATGTATCAAAGAAATCTCTTTGTGTGACTGTGCTGCAAGAGCTCTCGATGAACATGACAGGCCAGCCATCTGGTGTCGGTCGAATATGTTCGGATTTCACGAGCGGCCCCTCTGTCCGCAGCACGTGGTAGGTATCCAGCCACTTGACCGACTTGGCATCAAGCGGCAGATAGCCCTGCGGACCGTGTAGTACGCCGGGATCATTGAGTAACTTCATTGGCTCTATCTCAAGCATCTCACCCGTGAAGGGGTTAGGTGCTCGAGAGGTAAACTCACCGGTGTGCAGGTCACGCGGATAACTGACGTTATGAGCATGTATGCGCCAAGTTAGATCCCCAACTCGACGGAAATAGGAAAACTCCATTCCCTCCCAACGCACAATGGGCTGTGGCCGATCACCCTGCGGCAAGGCATAGGTAATGAACTGGTAGGTACTGACCGTCGTCCCTTCGTCTCGTAAATCTCTTTCGAGACGAAATAGTGCTTTGAATTTATCGCGTGGGTCGGCGAAGCGGATGAAGCCGTCGTCCGTCTCAATGACGGTCGCATCGGCTGTCGGCAGCAATGCGGCAGACATACCAACCACGCCTGCCGGAAGACTCGCGAGCACCGTACGGCGATCAAAATTTGTCGCCTCGTTAGTGGGCGAGAACAGTCGATGCAGCGTTTCCAACATTTTTCCCACCTAGCACAAACTGTGCGAGCTCACGATTAAAAGTAACGGCGTCTTCGATGAATGCGGAATGCCCAACGCCCGGCAGGATTTTTATCGTGATATCGCGATTCACTTCCAATAGTTCACGAGTATGTGCCGCCGGAAGGCTCGCATCTTGGTCGCCGAGAAAAACCAGTGTACGTACGGAGAGCGATTCGAGCATATCTGTGTTGTCGAGCCGCTTCTCGGCCATCGCGTTGCGAACATAAGCGGGCATCATGACGTGGGCGTAAGTGCCACGATCAAACATATCGTCCGAAACGGGCTTTGCAGACATCAGCTTCATGAACTCGCGAGCATTGCGTATCGACGCATCGAGATCTGCTTCATACCTCGCTCGCGGACCGTCCCGCCTTGCGATCAACCCTCCGTGGCTACCCGTGAGCACGAGTCCAGCAACGGCGCTAGCACCATATTCGCGAACGTAGTCCATCGCGACGTAGCCACCGAAAGACCAGCCGACGATGACGGGTTTATCGAGTTTCAGGAATTCGACCACTTGTCGAATATCGTTTGCCCACGGCCGATGCCCTGCGTACGCTTCGCGCACCCACGGCTTGCCGCTGCCGCCATGTCCGCGAAGATCGAGGGCAATCAATCTGAACTGCGTATTGAGCCCTCGATCGCGCAGCTGAGCATGAAAGCTCATATAGCTCTGCGAAAAGCCGTGTATCAGCAGCAGCACAGGTGCATCAGGGTTACCTGTTTCGACGACATTAAGAGGTGTGCCGTCCGCAGCGCTGATTTCGTGAAAGCGCAGCGCCCCGAGCTCGACTGCCGACACGCGCAGTGCCGCCATCGCCAGTAGCATAGCGACGCTCCAGCAAGCTAGACGTCGTCTCAGATTATCCATCGGTCAGCGATCAAAGAGCGCTTCTTTACCATCGAGCGCAGCAATCGGATTTGCGGCGATTTTGGGTGCGCGCTGGGCTAATCGTTCACGCCATTGCACCGGAAGATCTTCATAGCGCTGCACCTTTCGTCCGACCATTCGTGAGGTCAAATTTCCTGATCGCTCTCCCATGTTCATCCAGCGTTGCCAGCCGGTAACCTCAGCGAAAAACACGGTGGCGTCGCCTACCGTGACCGCCGGGTCCGCAAGATTCGATACACGGCCGTGATACACCGCAAGATCATTCACCTCGAATGGAACCCCTCGCCCTGCCGGAAAAACGCGGGCTACAGCTTCGTCACGCTGAAAATACTCGTCGCCGACGATCATCGGCGGATGTAAGTTAACGACGCTCTCTATGCGTGCGCCGCCCACTTCGGTTGGTAAAATCCGTGAATTATCGGCTCGGTACCGGATGGTATTCGGTCCCATCGGGTTGAAACGCACCGCTAGTGTTTCACCGGTATACGGATTTAGCCACTCATCTAGCGGCTCACCCGTACGCAGATCGGTAATCAAATTGATCTCGAGCGCCGTCAACTCGAAGCCACCGTCATCGAGATAGCGGATCCGCTGAAAGGTGCCGACATTCGCCTGATAGAGCGGCGTCAGCGTGGTGCCGACCTGGCCGTACTTCGGACCTTGCAGCCACCAAAAGACAACTCCATCGTTACTCCGGTAGTGCAGCTTACGGTAGAGCTGGACAAGGTCGAGCGGCGCCATAGAGCGAGACGGAGAGGCTACTGCCTCTCCGTCCGTCGTCATCATGACTGCCATCGCCCCAACCGCGCCTCCGAGAAGTTCTCTGCGGTCGATGGTCATGGCACTCCCCTCATCAGAAGCGATAACTCGCCGAGACACCGATCTGCCGTTTGTTCGCCAGCACCCCTTCCGAGGCAGCGAGCTGGAAGAAGAACGGATCCGCCGCACTATCACTGTTGTAACGTGACGCCTCGAGCGTATCGTCATCGAACAAATTATTGATGAAAAGAGACGCGTCCCAATTCTCAGTGCGCAGACCAACTCGTACGTTGGCGCGTATCTGCGTCGGCACGTATGCGAAGTTCACGATGCTGTCGTAACGCTTACCGATATAGGTCATATCACCACGGGCATACCAGTCGCGATCGCCTGACAGATTGCTCTCGTACTGGAGGAACAAAGCACCGCTGAAATCTGGAACGAGCGGGAACTTGAACCCCTTTGCATCTGTCTTGCCGAAAAATCGAAGCGGCAACGCTTCGTTCAACGCTTTGGTGATCTCGGTATCCGCATAGGCCAGACTTCCGCCGAAAGTCAACTTATCGGTCAGACTCACGGCGCCATCAATCTCTAATCCGCGCGTGTTGCTATCCCCCGCCGCGAAAGGCACAGCGTTGAAGTTTTCACCTGCGGGAGCCGGCAGGTTCGTGATCACGCCGTCGCCGTTGAGATCAACCTGAATCGTTCGAACGCCCTGACGACCGATCCACTCAAGGTAGTACACCGAAGCGTTCAAGTACCAACTGCCATCAGCGGCCCGATGTTTGATGCCGAACTCGATGTTTTCAACCTCTGCCTCAGGCGCGGTCGAACTCACGCCGTTTTTGAGAGCAACCTCCTGTTGTGCGGGTGTCAGCTGGAAGAAGGTCGCATAACCCTGGGTGGGTTGATTGCCCTTCGCGTAGTTGGCATACAAGTTAGTTTCTTCGTTCAAGGTATAGCGCAGCAAGAATCGCGGTAACGTCGCAGTTGTCTCGACATCGAACTGCGTTGATAGACCAATACCGCTCGTAATGATGTCTTTTTGACGACGAGCTTCAATACTGACATTGAGAGCATCTGTTACGTCGTAGCCCAAACTGCCGAAGATAGAATCAGTTTTCGATCCACTTCTCGCAGGGTTGAGCGACGCTGCAGCTGGTCCACCTGCTGTTGCGCCAAATAACGTACCGTTGATGAACGCTCCGATTGTGCTGAAGGTCGCCTCAAGGCGTGCGACGCCGACCATCCAATCAAATTTTCCCTCACCAGGCGAGGTCACGCGCAACTCATACGAATCTTGTGTCTGCTGCGTGTCCACGAAAGCTTGATAGCGATCTTCGGGCGCTCGCTCGAAATCTTGTAGAGATACGATGCCGTGCTCTTGCTGGCTAGCGATCGCTGTGAGCGTATGGCCATTCATAAACGACCACTCCAACGTACCTGCCGTTAGAGTCTGGTCAAGCTCAAGGTGATGATCGTCGAACTTAGTTTTTCCGATCGAGGCTGCAGGCAGTGCATTGTTGATCGCAATTGGGCCACTCGGCGCCTTAAGCTCGCCGCAATACGCCCTACGAGCCTTCTCGACGGTGAACCCCGCTGGTAGCCCTGCTAGAGAACGCGTCAAAAATCCCGGGAAAGGACCGCAATTATGTTCGGTGTAGCGGGCAATCAACGGCGTTGCAGCCACGCCATCCTCATCGTGGCGATCGCTATGACGAAGGCGGATGGAGAGATTTTCGGTCGGTGTGAAGTTGAGAGTTGCAGCGATGTACTGCGACTCGGTCTCGCCCAGTCGACCACCTAGCGCATTCTTGTAGAAACCATCGAACTGACTGCCATCAAAAATGAGGCGGCCCGACAAAAGTCCCTCGGCTAACGGCCCCTCAATGGAACCTCCGACCCGATAGTCTCCGTGGGTCGCCGCGGTGACATTCACTCGACCTTTGAACTCATCGCCCGGGGTAGTGGTGATCATGCTGACCGCGCCACCGAAAGTAGCGCGCCCAAATAATGCCGACTGCGGGCCTTTGACGATTTCGACCCGCTCGAGATCTTCGCTACCAAATGTCGCCGGAGAACCCACGAGCGGTATGCCATCGATAAAAACAGTCACTAGATCGCGGCGATTATCGCCAACGGCTCCAATCTGCGTCATACCACGCACGGAGAACGATGAGGATGATCGAGTCGTGCCGGAGTTGAAGGTCAGGCCTGGTGAAAACTTAGCAAGATCGGCCAAATTTTGTATGCCTCGCTCTTCAATCTGTGTGTCACTGAACGCGAGGATCGTGAGTGGCGCATCCTGAATTGACTCGTTTCGCTTACGTGCTGTGACGACGATTTCCTCGAGAGCCGAGGCCCCTGCGCCGCTTTGCGCCGATAGTCCCGTTGAGCCGACGGCAAGCGCGGCGCCCACAGCCCAAACTATTCCCTTGTTGATTTGCATCGGATTCCCCCAGTCGACTGAGTGTTAAGTTCCCCTACTGCCGAATATACGAGAGCGCTGATAACGCACCATGCAGAAGACGTATAGTTGTCGACGCGCTCCGCATGCTTTAAATCGCACAAAAATTACCTGCAGAGCACTGTCTGCGACCTATCGATATTCAGACCGTGCGTCAAAAGTTAGACAGGAATGCCAGAGGCGAAAATCGAAATTACGCGGGCTGGTCGCAGTTTTCGTGATCGCGCCCTCGCGCGGCTCGCGTTTACGTGAAAACCGACTCACGAAGCGCAAACTGGTCGTGGTTGACGCCTCCGGGCAGGCCACCTATCGTGCTATCGCATGGGTATGGCAGCCGTCATCCCCGCTTCTGTCACCGCAAGAGGCCCGCAAGCACCCCATCTTGGCAGTGGGGCTTGGCTGGGGTTTTACATATTGGCGCCTCTGCTGACGGCCTTGCCTTTGGGATGGTACGGAGCCGGCATAGCAGCAGAATTCCCGTTTGGCGCCTCCATGCTTCTTTGGATTTCAATCTGCATGGTCTCGTGGTGGTTATCCGACGGCCTCTCGCGATCAATCGCTAAGCTGTCCTCCGCTAAGGCTCTGCCGATCGCCTGCCTGACGATAGGCTATCTTCTCAATTTGCTGCTCTCGAGCATCTATAACCCGGCTGTCCTCTGGTGGATGATCGAGGCCGGTATCGCTGCCCGCACTCCAGCGGTCGAGGCGTACTTTACGATAGAGCGCAATTTGTTAGATGGGGATTATCTGCGGCTACTTTTAGTGGGTGGTACGCCCGGATTATTCGTTTGGCTTTCGGGTAATTATCTCTTCGAACTCGTTACCCGCATACCGCGAATCACCAGTACCCCAAGAGAGCGCCACCGCCTCGTTGCTTCAGAAACGATCGACACCCAACCGGCAACTAACTCGCCTGTCGCGACTCGCCCAACCAGCATTACCCCGAGATTTTTCCAACGCCTGACGAAACTTGCGAATCTCCGTGTGGACGAACTACTCGCCGTCGAGGCCGAGGATCACTACATACAGGTTCATTCGCAGCGGGGTAAGGAACTCATCTATTACCGTTTTGGTGACGCCCTCGAAGAACTCGCGCTCCTTGATGGACTACGAATTCACCGCTCGGCTTGGATCAGCAAAAAAGCCATCGACCGTGTCGAGGGCGAAGGCCGAAATATGCACGTTCGACTCATCAGCGGCGAACGCCTGCGAGTCAGCCTCTCCAACAGAGGGGCAGTACAAAACGCACGTCGCGATCTCTGAACCTGACGAACAAACCGTATCAACTGATTACGGGTTTTCGCTCACGCATAAAGCGAATCATGCTCGGCTCGCTTTTGCGAACTTCGGTGGGCGGCACCAAAAACTCCGGTAGACGCTCGCGCACTAGCTCGTAGATCGCAGGTGGTACGGCATGTACTGACTCAGCACTACCGGTAATCGCTGAATAGAGACAATGCCCGGGTCTGTCGCCCATCAGCATCCACGGCTGCCAGGGCCGCACGTGCACCCAGTGGCCGTCGTACTCGACGCTATCACGCTTGGGATCAGCCAGCTCCGACCATCGCGCGTTATAGCTCATGCAGTCGGAAACCTGAATCCGCGCGCCGCTGCTCTCGCGCCTCCAGACCTGCGGGTCGAGAGGATTGACCGCCCAGAAATGTGTGCGCTGCTCCAGCATCACGCGATCGCCCGCGCGCTGCCATGGCAAAATGAACGGCCGCGAAATCGGCGTGCTGCCATCAGCACGATCATAAAAACGCTCCTCTTTGATCTGCGGCAAAATCCATCGATTGACGGCCGGATTGGCAATATGAAACGGCTCGACCGTTTCATTGAGATACGGATTGACCCATCGATGAAGCACCTTGCCAGTCGCCAAGTCGGTAAAAAAACCGCATTCTTTTTGCAGCAGTTGATATCCGCCCTGCTCCGGGACTGCACGTAAACGCTGCGTGCTCATACCGACGACGCCGACCAACTCCCGTACCGCCTCGCCCGGGACCGCTGCCATCAAGACACCGGTGTACCACCCATGCTTAAAGCCCTCAGGTGCTAGCGTCGCAGTGAGTTTCGCCATGGCGAGAACATTGCCCTCGGGGGTCGATAGATCGAGCCCTTCAGAACTCTTCGCAGTTCCTTTCGGGGGGTTGGCGAGCGCCGGTGCAGCCAGCAACGATGCCCAACCAAACCCAGCAAGCACGCTACGTCGATCCATACTCATCCTCACTTCGATAACAAGTCGGGGTGATCTGTCCGCACGCGCTCGAGCAACCACGGCGGTATGGCGGCCGTGTCGTCGACCCGACATTTGATGCCGACGATCCGCATGTCCTGCACGCCCTCTTGCCCCTGCATTCCTAACCATTCGACGAAACTGTTGAGCGTCGTGTAGTTGAACTGACAGTCAATCCACTCGCTGCGTGGACGCGAAAACTGCGCCTTACGGGTAGTGAAAGTCGCAAGCGATGCGGCGTATCTCGCAGGTCGCGCCGGTGAATCCCCGCTCGCTGCGCGTCCGGGTAACTTGACATACAAGTCCTCGGTTAGCGCTGTTGTTCCCGCAATCTCCGCAAGCTTGGTGATTTCCCCTCGGAACTCGACCCCTTGAGGTAGGCCGCGCGCAGGCGTTATACCCTGCTTCGAAAAAATCAGCGTTTGCGGAGAGCGGTAATGCCGTGGCTCTACCGTCTTACCCGTGAAAGGGTTGTTCAGTTTATCGGTGGGTCGACCGCTGCTCGGATCGCAGTAATAACCAGCCTCATCGAGTTCCCACAACCACGACCCATCTGCCCGGCTCTTCGCCTGCGAGCGACTCAATCCTTCGATACGGGCAACAGGTCGCGCTACCTCACCGGTAGGCTTAATCACGAACACCCCAGAGTAAATCCAGAGCACTGGCGCCAAATCTGGAGCGGTACGCATCCGAATGAACTCATCGAAGGTCTGATCGTCGATATGTGCCGAAGCAACAGAATCGTGAGCCGATGCTTGTGCCGACCTGACGGCGGGCGCTAATGACAACAGGCCGAGCCCCGCGAGCATCTCTCGACGCGAGAAACCGTCACGCCACCGCATTCTGATCCCCCAAAAAAGATACAGCCGACGTTTGAAGCATATATCACGAAGTTCTGAGTGCACTTCCCATTACATCGATTCCGTTGCACCCTGTGGTCTTGCGTACATTCCGAGAATCTCGATGCGAGCACTAGCCGGCACCATCACCTACTTCGGCCCGAGCGGAGAGAGCGGTCGCGAGTGGTTTGAAATGATCCCTCACGCAGCCGGTCGCACGCTGCGAGCGCTTTGTCGAATGGACGACGTCGACGTCTGGCGCGACGTCAGTATTTGCCTCGATGACAACTCCCGACCACGCGATGCACACATTCGCGTGGTGCAGGGCGGCATTGTGCGTGGCTCAATGAGCTACTCCACCACACCGAACGCGCTCCTATACCACGGTATGACCGAAGAACACGGTAGTGTCAATGAACGTATTTCTTTGTCCGCACCACTCGACTATCTTGGTCTTCATCCGCTCGTCGGCGATGCGCTAATCAGCTGTCAAAGAGGTCAAGATGAAGCGGGTGTTTTTCGCACCGTGCGCGGCTACACGAACTCAAAGTCTGCAAACGGCGAAACCGGTCTGCTCGCGTATCCTTCAGCGATCGAGGTGGCATTCGTCGGTATGGAGACGGTCCAGACCGCAGCAGGCATCTTTGACGGTCAACACTACCAGCTCCGCTGGCAGCCGCAGTGGCCGGTCGCCGATCTTTGGGTCAACGGCGATGACGGGCTTTTTCTTAGACTGACCTGGGACCTCAATCAATCACGCTATGAACTCACAGAACTTCGTGCGCTCGCTTGAGCTCATTCTCGGCGCGATGCGCCACGGCATCTTCATCCTCCTACTGGCCATGAATACAGCCAGTTCGCAGTCCCTGCCGATCAACATGCCGGCAAAACCGTTTGGCGAATTACCGCATCCACCAGCACCCAACTACGCCGACGAGCGCCATTGGGCGGCGCTTCCTAACCGACTTGACGCTGCAGACGTCACACCCGAGAACGATCTTTTTGGTGATCGACAGGAAAACGCCCTGGTCGATGCGTTTTATATCCACCCAACGACCTATCGCAGAGCTGCAAGCTGGAATCAGCCGCTCGACGACGAAAGCACCAACCAATGGACCGATGAATCGGTGATCGCACGACAAGCCGCCGTATTCAATGCCTGCTGCCGCGTGTTCGCGCCTCGCTACCGGCAGGCAACGGCGGCGGGCGTGGTGGCTCCGCCAGCGATGCACGCAATGGAAGCATACGAACTTGCATGGGACGATGTTCGCGCCGCATTCCTGCACTACATGAAATACGAAAATAACGGTCGTCCTTTCATCATCGTGGGGCACAGCCAAGGCGCTGCCCATGTTGAGCGCTGGCTGAAAGAGTTTTGGCCCCAACCGGCGTACCGCGAAAAACTCGTTGCGGCATACGCGATCGGCGTTTCGTTCTCTGCCAAGACACTGAGCGAACTCGGTGGCGGAATCACCGTATGCGCAACACCGGAGGACACCGGTTGTTTCATTAGTTGGAATGCATTCGATCGAAGCGGTGACCCATCACAATACCTCGCTGCAGGCATCGCTCGTCATCAGCAACGCTATGGAACGCTCGAAGGCACTTCCGTCGCCTGCGTGAATCCACTGACATTTTCTTTGGCTCAACCTGCTGCAGCGCCGTCAGCCAA
This sequence comes from Steroidobacteraceae bacterium, assembly GCA_049455235.1. Taxonomy (GTDB): domain Bacteria; phylum Pseudomonadota; class Gammaproteobacteria; order Steroidobacterales; family Steroidobacteraceae; genus UBA964. The sequence continues at coordinate 1,345 of JBMTZD010000020.1, read as the reverse complement.
CCTTGGATCATTACCGGCACGGCGTGGCGTTGGCCTTGGCGATACGCTTAAACAAGGACTTGAGCTCCCAGCGACCGAAACGGGTCGCATCGGTGCCTCATGCGAGGGAGGCATACTTCTCGTCGACAGCGCTCCCAAGGACGGCTATGCCATCGTTCCTCTGCCGCAAGGCATGCTCCACTTCAATGAATTCGATCTTTTCTATCAAAACATTCGCGCGAATACCGTACAGCGAAGTGCGGCTTTCTTTCGAACGCAACCATAATTATTCAAACAAAACGAGACCACATCCATGAGCACACGACCATTAGCTCGACGTCATCTCCTCACCGGAGCGCTCGCATTAGGTGGATCTTCGGTGCTGATGCTCGACACGCCTGAGGTTAAAGCGAGCCCGGCAGTTACCGAGCGACTGGATCTTGTCGACCCAGTTTCGCGCGCTCGCACGTTTGCGAAGATAAAGGGCTCTTGCGCCAACGAGACCGTCTACACCTTCTGCCGACTACATCTTTATCTTTGGCTGAACGATGGAAATCTACAGCCAATGTTGACTATGCAAAATCTCAATGTCGCGCAGTGGGAGGCGCTACCCGACGGCAATCATCGCGGGATCATTCGTGAAGTCGGCGTGTACACGGCATTTGATACCGATGAACCGGTTCAAGAGTGGCTAAATCCCGTCACCGGAGAAACACGCGAGGTCTGGCAGTTTTTCGGTGGGCCTTTGCACGTCCAGATCGGTCCGAACGGCATGGAAACAGGCGCAGAAGCCACTCTAAAACCCCGGGAGATGCGTGCGGATGTGATCGGTGATCATGTTCTACTCGCAAACCAGTCGGCGTTCTCATTCCCAAATCCATTCACCGCTGAAAAGTGGCCTAAGGCAGCAGGAGGCCCACAGTTTTTCTGGGACTCGCATTATTTTTTCTCGGCAAACATGAATGACGTCATTGATCCGAAAGTGACCAATGCCATTTCGACGGTGCAATTCCAAAACCTAGTCAGCTTTCATCCGTGGCTCGGCATGGGGAAGACACCGGGCAGAACCTACGGCAAAGGGCTCGGAGCCAAGCTGCGATCTCTAAATGATTTGCCGAATGCCCCACGGCGACTGTTCGAAAAATTCACACCAGAAATTTTCGATATCGCAAACTGGACTGAGCCGCGTCTCGACTTTGTCGAGTACATGAAGAAACGCAAAACTTGAAAGCGGCACGCGCACTTGCACCGGCACTTTGATCGCCGTAAGAGAGTGCGCTGAGCGATTGGCACAGACAGTAGGAAGAATGGTGGCCAGAGACGGAATCGAACCATCGACACGCGGATTTTCAAAGTTTCATCGCCA
>JBMTZD010000019.1:0-34082 GCA_049455235.1 Steroidobacteraceae bacterium | reverse complement strand
CGTTTTTTTTTGGGGGCTGCTAAAAGTTCAGACCACTTCCTGCAGTAAGCCTGTATCGACGTCGTAGATAAAGCCACGAGCCGAGATGGCATCGCTGCCATCGGTCGGCACCCAAGGATGATGTCGAATCGCCGAGAGAGTGCGACGAACACTCTCGGCCAGACGACCGAGATTGATTGGATCCGGTGGCGAATCGAGCGCCTCGGGCGTGCCACGAAAGGCGTGGAAAGTCGACGGGCTACTCGAAGCGACGGCTCGACATACGAACTGACGTTGAGTGGCTTGCGAGACGATCTTGGCAGATTGTTCGTCGCCCTCTAAAGCGGATTTCAGAAGATCGTCGGTAAAGGCCAGCATGCCGCAGCGCGTGTGCTGGATTACGATGAATTCTTTGGTATCGAGCAGGTGGTGCGAGATCAGTAAGCTACGGATGGCATCTTCGCTCGCCACCCCGCCTGCGTTACGAATGATATGGGCCTCGCCCGTTTGCAGTCCCAGCAAATCTTCGATGTCGAGACGAGCGTCCATGCACCCGAGGACAGCAACACGCCGAGAGGGCTTAATGGGTTGTTTACCAGGATGCCGTGGCACATGCGCTGCTTCACCAGCGGCATAGCGCCGATTGTTATCGATGAGTTGGTCCGTGATGGACTGTGACATGGGTCGTCTCCGTAAGCCTGCGATAGATGGAATTAGGGATTACGCAGCCATTGGCCGATGATTTCGGCAAAACGAGGCTGCTCCGCCAGGAATGCGTCGTGCCCGGCTGCGCTATCGACTCGCTCGAGTCGCGTCGCAACGCCAGCCGTCTCAAAAGCCCGAGCGATCTGCGCTTGCTCATCAATCGTGAACAGAGAGTCTTGTTCGACGCCGATGATCAGGGCCGAGGTAAGCCCTGAGCGTCTAAAGAGTTCTGTGGGGTTACCGTGTTCACTGAGATCAAATAAATCAATGGCTCTCGAGAGTGCGAGGTAGCTTTCTGAATCAAATGACTTGGAAAACTTGTCAGCTTGCTGATTTAAGTAGTCCTGCACGGCGAAATCTTGTCCGCTGACCGAAGGCCGTCGACCAAATCGCTCGGCGAGTTCGCCAGCTGAGCGATAAGTCACGGTGCCGAGCTTTCTGGCTAAGCGCAGTCCGTTGATGGGATCATTTCGAACGGCTTCGCGTTGAATGCTGCGCAGTGCAATGGCATGCGCCGAGGCCGCCATGGTGCCTGAAATACTGATCAATTGACGGGCGCGATCGGGATACATCGCGGCAAAAGCGAGCACCGCAGAACCGCCGAGCGAGGGGCCCAAGACCACTTCCACTGTGTCGATGCCGAGATGTTCTAGGACGGCGCGTCCTCCTGCTGCGATATCTTCGATCGAGACATCTGGAAACTGATTTCCATATCGATTGCCGGTAGCCGGATCGATTGCTGCAGGCCCACTGGAGCCGAAGCAACTGCCCAAAGAATTGACGCAAATGATATGCAGGCGATCGGTATCGAGAGCGGCGCCGGGGCCGATGATCTGCTCCCACCAGCCAACACTCTGATCTATGGGCGATGAGGCGGCATGTGCCGAGGGCGATAGTCCTGTGAAGATCAGTACGGAGTTATCCTTTGCCGGGCTCTGTGTTCCCCAAGTTTCATAGGCGATCTGGCCGCCAATGATTTCTCCGCCGCGGCGAAAACGATAAGGCGAGGGTAGCGGTGCGAGTTGGGTTGCAGCCGCCGGTGTGCTCGCACGTGAGGTTGGTGCGTCGTAGGCCACGGTCAAGGCTCTGGATCGCTGCCGTCCGGCAGATCGCCAAACAGCGCAGTCGAAAGATAGCGCTCACCCGTATCGGGCAGCATGGCGAGGATGACGGCGCCATCTTTGGCGTGCTCGGCCACCTTGAGTGCTGCAGCAAAGGTTCCGCCGCAAGATATCCCGCAGAAAATCCCTTCCTGCTTCGCCAGTGCACGCGCAGTGCTCAAAGCCTCCTCATCGGTGACCGTGATGACTCGATCAACGACGGTCTTATCGAGCACCTTCGGAATGAAGTCGGGCGTCCAGCCCTGAATTTTGTGAGGAGAAAACGCGTTGCCCGACAGCAGGGCTGCGCCCGCAGGCTCGGTTGCAACGATTTCCACTTCCGGGCGTGCCAACTTCAAAACTTGACTCGTTCCGGTCAGCGTGCCGCCCGTGCCCCAGCCCGAAACGAAATGATCGAGGCGCCTTCCAGCGAAATCGCGCAGGATTTCAGGTCCTGTCGTGCTGCGGTGATAGGCGGGGTTTGCCTCGTTTTCGAATTGACCGGCGAGGAACCAGCCGTGCTTATTCGCGAGTTCCTCCGCCTTTCTGACCATGCCGCTGCCGCGCTCTGCAGCGGGCGTCAGGATCACCTTTGCTCCAAGAGCGCGCATGATTTTTCTGCGCTCGATCGAGAAGGTTTCGACCATGACGGCGACGAACGGATAGCCCTTAGCCGCGCAGACCATCGCGAGGGCAATGCCGGTGTTACCCGAGGTTGCTTCCACGACCGTTTGACCGGGTCGGAGGGTGCCTCGCCTCTCGGCATCCTCGATGATCGCAATAGCCAGCCGATCTTTAACCGAGTGCAAGGGGTTGAACGCCTCACACTTGACGAACATCGTCACGTTCGCGGGGGCGAGGCGGTTGATGCGAACGATCGGCGTATTGCCGATCGTGCCTAAAATGCTCTCGTGAATCATACCGAGCATCGTCGTGCAGCGAGCTTCGAGCCTCCAACACCAGTTCGGTATGTGGCGATAACAGATGCTTATGACGGCAATCGGCAACTGTTACGATCCGCCGAACAATCGAGCAAAAAGACTTTCGGGGGCAGCGATGGCTAATCAACTCAAATCCTGGCGTGTACTGTCGATACTGGTGGTCTTGGGTTTGACAGTCCCGGCTCAGACTCGCGAGCACGGCTTTTCGCCCGAGATGTTTCGTCAATGGGTCGATATGAGAGTCGGGCGCGGTGAGCCGGTTTATTGGTATGCCGTGGGTACGGTTTATCGTTCGCCCGATGGCGAACCGCTCATGCGAATGGAGGGAGTGGATGTCGCCCGTTTCGATGCAGGCTTGAGCACGGCGACCGTGGCGCATCAGTTATCCCGAAAGACGTTCATCTATCGCGATCTGGAAACGGGTGCCGTACTGAAGGAATGGCAAGGGAAGCCGTTGCCGCCGATTGCTTATCCTTATCAATACATTACCTACGAGCTCAAAGGTTCCTCGCTCGAGACCTGGGTAGAGCAGGGCGCGGGTACAAGAAAGCAGCGTATCGGACCTGGTCGTGATCTGGCGGCGACGAGAATTGGTGAAACGACGGCTTTCTCTGCGCCGCTGTTTTTAGACTTTCCGCTGCCCTCTGGACAGCGTATGCAGTCATTTGAGCACTATGATTTTTTTCGACAACCGGATTCGGCAGGTTTGAAGCACCCGAATCAAATTAGTTGGCTTCGTTTTGGCGATTTGCCCGCGGGCCTTGGCAAAGGAGTGATGCACATGCTCTCGTGGCGTGTGGATCGCTATGAAGATCTGCCTGAGACGATGCGTCGCTACCTCGAGACTGAGGCGCCGCTTTGGTTGAAGCCGCCCGCCAACATCGAAGAAATCCGCAAACTACAAGAGTAAGGCTTGCGATGGCGCAGCCGTGATCACTCGGTCAGGGTTCTGAAAATTCGATCGAGGTATTGCTGCTGGATTTCGCCGCGTTTCGTCGCCTCTGCCTCATCGGGGACGAAGTTTTCGACTTCGCTCGAGCCAACCAAGCCCTTGCGATCGAGCAAACGCTCGAGCGTATCGACACGCGCTCGCGTGACGGACAACTCAGCGACAAGCGCGAGTGTGATGGCATAGAGCCGATCGAGCATCGGATCGTCGGTGAATTCCGGACGGCGCCCACGCAGCGTCGTTGGTTGCGGCGGATTGGGGTCAGCTTTTTGCGGGAGGTGGGAGTACATATCCTTGCTATCCCTTGGCCGTTGATCCTTCTACGGCCTGCCATGCCCCAACGGCATACCACGCGGGCGCGCGTCCGAAATCTTCTTCTGTCGGTTTTGATGATTGCCACGATGGCGCGACACAGCGTGTTTCAAAGACGAGCTCACTGTTGAAGCCCGCTTTGCTCATCATCTGCTGCAGATCGCTCTCGTGTAGCGAGCTCCAAAATGGCTCGTTGTTGTAGCGCCCGTCCCAGTCACGCATGAATTGTTCGAACGGGCTCAGTCCGCGATAAGGCGGTTGTTCCAAGTGGATGCAAAGGCCGCCGCCACGAAGCAGTCGATGGGATTCTTGCAGCAGCTTGGGCAACGCATCATGTGAGGTTTCGTGTAGCACCATGGTGCTGAATACGAGATCTGCGCTGCCTGTGGGCAGTGAGGTGCGAGTCGCATCTTCCTGTCGAAACTCGATATCGTCGATGCCGAGCGAGCGAGCGCGAGCATGTCCGTAGCGCAACATTGGCGCTGCCACGTCGATAGCGATGATCTCGGCAGACGGAAAAAGCTCGCGCAGCGGCACAGTGTTGTGCCCGAGTCCGCAGCCTAAGTCGACAATGCGTGAGGGGACGAAGGCAGGAAACTCCCGTCGTAGCCACTCGCATAACGCACGACCGGCAGCATCGTTGTAGGGCCCGGCGCTACCGCCAACGGTGGCGAACATACCTGCGTCGTAGTTGGCGGCGTTGGACACATCGCGTTCGAGCCACTCGGCCGTGTAGCCGCCCTGCATCAGGTGCTGATCGACTCCGGAGACGTAACGCGGCACATCGAGATTAGGATTAAGTCGCAGGCCGCTCTGCTTGCCGTCAGACGTGTGATTGAGTTGATCCGCCTTGTCACGCAACGCCAAGCATTGCCGCCCGACGATCTCGCGTCCGGTCTTTTGACGCATCTCCATGGTGTTACGTCTGACGATGCTCCACGCTCTAAATGCCGGATCCCGCTCCATGGCCTGTCGCACTTCGTGTCGATCGGCCGGCGTGATTCCTTTGCGATCGAATGCGCTCTTGACGGTCGGGGCTAAGCGTTGAGCCGCAAACACGTTCAAGTGGGCGATGGTGTCGAGGCGAGCGCGCTCATCATGCGTGGTGTCGACCAGCATGTCGTGATGGGCGATTTGGTGCCAAGGCAGCGGTTGGTGCATGACGCCCATTTTATGACTGTGCCATATTGCTGAAAAATCGATTATTCAGTATTAATAGTTCGAGAAAACCGATATATGCAGCATCTTAACTACACTCATCTCTTGTACTTCTGGACTGTCGTCCGCGAGGGCGGAGTGGCGGCCGCGGCCCGCTCCTTGAACCTGACTCCACAAACGATCAGCGGCCAGCTGAAAGTGCTCGAGGCGCAATTACAGGGCGACTTGTTCGAGAAGCAGGGTCGACGACTGGTGCCGACCGAGCTTGGGCGAATTGCCTATGCGTATTCGGAAGAGATCTTCTCCCGCGGCTTGGAGCTCGCGAGCGTTTTGCGCGGGGCGCGTGCGGTTGGGCGGCGACCGGTTTCGATCGGCATTGCCGATGCCGTTCCGAAGTTGCTGACTTGGCGCATTCTCGAGCCCTTGTTGAGCGCAGATCCTCCATTTCAACTTGTCTGTCACGAGGCGCCGCTGGCCAGTCTCCTAACCGATTTGGCGGCGCACCGACTGGACCTCGTGCTCTCGACCAACGCTTTGCCTGCCGATAGTGGCGTCAAAGCTTATAGCCATCTGCTTGGCGAATCGGAACTAGGTCTGTTCGGTGTTGCGGCGCTGGCGTGTAAGTTGAAGAAGGGGTTTCCGCAAAGCGTCGACGGTGCGCCTATGTTGTTGCCAACCGAAAAGAGCCCCAATAGGCGATCTTTGGAGGGCTGGTTCGAGACGCAACAGTTGCGGCCGTCGATTGCTGCGGAACTTGATGACAGTGCGCTGGTCAAGACCTTTGCACAGCAGGGTGTCGGCGTGTTTGCGGCTCCGCTCGCCATCGAGCGCGAAATCGTCCACGCTTACGGCGTACAACTCATCGGCAAAGTAGAGGGTTTGAAGGCTCGCTTCTACGTTCTCTCCACCGAACGTCGTATCAAGCACCCAGCTGTCACTATCATCCGCGAGCAGGCGCAAGCCCGCTTGTTCAACACGGAAACTGCGTGAGGGCACTATGGACACTTCGACACAACGCGCCATTTTGAACATCATGATTCATGCGGCACTCGTCGATGGACAAAAGTCGGAGAGTGAGCGTACGGCCATCCGTGATGTCGCCGAATCTCTAGCGGGTCAGGCAGGTGGCGCAGCCCTCGCCGGTGTTTATCAAGATGTGTTGTTGAAGAGAGTCACCTTGCAACAAGCCATCGCGGGCTTGCGCGAGTTGGAACATCGTCAATTGGCTTATGAGATGGCGGTGTGCGTCTGCGATGCCGATGGTATGCAAAGTCAGGCGGAGCAGGGGTTTCTGACCTCGTTGCGTGAGGCATTGGGTCTTGTCGTCGATGATCCGGCACTTGCAGGTGCGGCGCAGGCCGATGTGATTGCGGCGGCAGCCGTGGCAGCGCCCGCAGTCTCCGCTGCGGTGGCAACGACAATCGCAACGTCTGACTCGTCGGCAGCGTCTGCTCGCGATGCTGAGCTCGATAAAAGCATCCTGAATTACTCGATTCTCAACGGCGCGCTCGAGTTGTTGCCGCAGTCTTGGGCCTCCATGGCCATCATCCCCCTGCAGGTTCGGATGGTTTACAAGATCGGCAAAGCACATGGTATCGAGATGGATCAAGGGCATATCAAAGAATTCATCGCGACCGTCGGAGTGGGTCTCACCTCGCAGTACGTAGAGCAGATCGGGAGAAAGTTGATTGGCGGGCTGGTCGGTAAGGCGGCCGGCAAGATGCTAGGCGGACTGACGGGCGCTGCCACTGGTATGGCCTTTTCGTTCGCGACAACCTATGCACTGGGGCAAGTGGCCAAGCGCTACTACGCCGGTGGTCGTGTCATGAGCACGGAGCTTCTGAAACGAAGCTTTCAGGAGATGTTGGGGCCCGCTAAAAATCTGCAGCAGGAGTATCTGCCGGCAATCCGTCAACGAGCGGGCACACTCAGCGCATCGGAGGTCGTCGAACTGGTGCGGCGTTGATCAGTTCGGCCCGGGCTCTGTCGGCGCTGGCGAGTCCGGCTTGCGCGTGTATGCACGACAAGGAGAACCGCTCGTCCGTAGCACTTCAAGATGCGGCACGATGCGGCTCTTGAACCCGATCGCATCGCAGCCGTAGGGCATTCCGGGATCCCAGGTGACGCGAAAGTATCGACAGGTCCAGCAGTTGGGGTTGTCGTTCATGCGCTACCATTATCAACGATGTCGGAGCCGTCGATGACCAAACCCAATCCATTCATCCCGCCGCTATCGCGCGAGAATCTGCCGGAGTTCATGCGGTCTGCTCATGATCGCGCGCTCGCCGTCCGGGGCGACGCCACTTTCATCGATGTGATGGGTCATGCCCCGGGGGTATTCGCTTGGTATGGCGATTTCTACCAGCGCCTGTTCCATGGTGGGCGCGTACCTGTCGCTATGAAGGAACTCGCGCGCTATCGGCTCTCGACGCTGCATGGTTGCGCCTTCTGCAACAAGGGGAATCGGCTTGATGCCATGTCAGCGGGTCTGACTGAGGCGCAGCTTGCTGCGATCGATGACTCCGCAGCGCCTTGCTGGAGTGAGACGGAGCGGGCGGTTATTCGCTTGGCTGAGCAGATGTCGCTCGGTAACTCGGACGGCGTAGTTTCTGCCGAGTTACACGCCGAGTTAGCGCGTCATTTCGATAACGAGCAGATTTTGGAGCTCGGTGTGACCATGGCGGTATTGACCGGCATGGCGAAGTTTCTATTTGCCTTTGATCTCGTTGAGCGTGAGAGTTATTGCGAGTTCGGTCGATAAGATATCCGATAGACAGGAGGGGGTCATGTTCGGAGCGATGCAGGAACAGCCGCTGCTTATTTCGCGGTTGATCGAGTTTGCCGCCAAAAATCATTCGGATGCCGAGATCGTCTCGAGACGCGTCGAGGGCGATCTTCATCGCTATACCTATCGCGACGCGGCCGCGCGTGCGCGACAAGTTGCCAATGCGCTTGATCGACTCGGTTTGCCAGAAGGCTCTCGAGTAGGAACACTCGCCTGGAATGGTTATCGCCATTTCGAACTTTATTTTGGCGTCAGTGGCAGCGCACGGGTATTGCACACGATCAATCCGCGACTCGCCCCCGATCAGATCGTCTGGATCATCAACGATGCCGAAGATGCCATCGTCTGCTTCGATCTGACTTTCCTGCCGATCATCGAGGCCATCGCCTCTAAGTGCCCCACCGTGAAACGGTGGGTACTCATGGTTGATGCCGATCGTGCTCCAGAGAAATCAGCGATTCCGAATCTGATCGACTATGAGTCTTGGATCGCTGACGAGAGCGCGATCTATGCCTGGCCAGAGATCGATGAGCGGGCTGCTGCTGCGCTTTGCTATACGAGCGGCACCACCGGTAACCCGAAGGGAGTGTTGTATTCGCACCGCTCCACGTTGCTACACGCTTATGCCGGCGCAATGCCGGATGCGATGAATCTCTCATCGAGAGATTCCGTGCTGCCGGTCGTGCCGATGTTTCACGTGAATGCTTGGGGCATTCCGTATGTGGCAGCGATGGTCGGTGTGAAGCTGGTCTTTCCGGGTGCTGCACTCGACGGCAAATCGCTGCATGAGCTGATCGAGAGCGAAGCGGTCACGATGGCAGCTGGCGTTCCAACCGTCTGGTTGGGTCTGCTCAATCATGTTGATTCGATTCAGGGTCAATTCACGACGATGCGCCGAACGGTCATCGGTGGATCGGCTTGTCCCCGCGCCATGATCGAACGTTTCAGAGCCCTCGGGGTGACGGTGTTACATGCCTGGGGAATGACCGAGATGTCGCCGCTCGGCACGCTGAGCACACTCAAGGGAAAGCATCTCGCCGCTTCCGAGCAGGCGCAGCTTGCTGTGCTCGAGAAGCAGGGGCGGGCCGTCTTTGGCGTCGAGATGAAGATCGTCGATGACGCGGGAAAAGAGCTCCCGTGGGATGGCAAGTCGACGGGTGATTTGCTCGTGCGTGGCCCCTGGATCCTAGCTCGCTACTTCAAAGATGCGGGTGGCGATCCTTTGGTGGATGGGTGGTTTCCGACAGGCGATGTGGCAAGCATCGATCCTGACGGGTTCATGCAGATCACCGATCGCAGCAAGGACGTCATCAAATCGGGCGGCGAGTGGATCAGCTCCATCGACATCGAAAACATTGCGATGGGGCATCCGGCTGTTGCCATGGCGGCTTGTATTGCGGTGCCGCACCCCAAGTGGGACGAAAGACCGCTACTCGTCGTCGTTCGCAAGCCCGGTGCCGAGGTCACGGCCGAGGCGCTCCTCGAGTTCTATCGCGGCAAAGTAGCTAAATGGCAGGTACCGGACGACGTCGTTTTCGTCGATGCCATCCCGCTTGGCGCAACCGGCAAGATGCAGAAGATCAAGCTGCGCGAACAGTTCCGCGATCATGTGCTGCCGAGCTGAAGCGAGCCTGAAGGCCGTCACGTTCTAGTCTCGGTGCATCGAGTGACAGCATTGCCTCACCGCCAGACTCGTTGAGCCAGCGGCGTAGATCTTGCGCAGTTTGCTCAGGTAGCTCGGCGATGGCATCGAGTGCACGCTGTGCCATCCAAAGCGTGTATGGCATCGCAGCGCGTCGGAACACGCCCTCGGGCAAGGGGATCGCAACATCTTCGAGGATGCGTGGCAGCCGCTGATCTTTGGGCCAGTGAGCTGCAAGCGAATTGACTTGAGCTGCGATACCCGCAACTTGCGCCCCGAATTCTTCGAACGTGATTCGCAGTATCGGCATCAGCGTCGCCGGAATTTCATCGTTCGCAAGCCAGCCCGGTGCGGCGTTCTCATCGAGAGATTTCGGTAGATCCGCCATCCGATCGATCCAGTTTCGCAGGTGCGGGTTGGGCGCAATGAGTTCGCGAGCGGGCCACGGATCTCGACCGAGATGCCCATACATCGTACCCATCAACGAGAAGTCGGCGAGACTTGGCTTATCGCCGAGCAAAAAGGCATGCTGAGAAAAGTGCTTCTCGAGCAAACCCAACATGCGACGGGTCCAAGTCATCAGTAGCTCGTCCTGATCGGGTCGAACACCGACTGCCGGAAGGTATCCTCGGAGGCGACGCGCAATACGAGCAACGGCCCGCCGTTGCATCAAGCGAGGCCAACCGGGCAACAAGGCGTTACCTGCGTCGTGTTCGAATAGTGGGTAGTTCTCGTCATGACGCCAGCGTGTCTGCATGGCAATCGGAATCCACCATTCGTCGCCCCAAGCCTCGAGCCAGAGCGAGACGAAGCGCTGACGTGGCGATGTGGGGAGTATCGGGCGATCTTTGAAACGTGACTCGATGAATTGCCATGTCTCGGTCGAGTCTTGCATCCAGATATCGTCGGGCGTTTGCAGCAAGGGCATCGCGACCACGCCGGTTTTGCGTTTGCCGAGCCACATCAGAACCAGCAGATTGACATCCACGTCGTCGAAAGGGACTCGCTTGTATTTCAGGTACGAGCGCACTTTCCCTGCGAAGTAGGATAGATGCCAGCCATACATCCGATATTGCGAACTCATAACCGCTTCCAGAAAGAGTTCGGGATGTGACGAAAGAACGGTTTGAAGAGTCGCCAAGGAAAAGCCGGCACGATGGCTTCGTCGCGCTGATTTTCGATCGCATCGGCTATTTCGCGCGCAGCCTTATCGGCCGAGATCGCGAAGGGATACTTACTGATATTCGGCATGATGTCCGTGACCACAAAGCCTGGCTGAATATCGGTGACGCGAATGCCATGACGAGCAAGCTCGATTCGCGCTGATCGCAGGTACATCGAGATAGCGGCTTTGCTTGCGCAGTATGCCGCCTGCTTCGGCACGGCGATCATCGAGGCCAAGGAAGAAACACCCACGACGTGTCCGCGACCCTGTCGTATGAAGTAGGCGGCCGCGGCGTCTATGGATGCAATCGCACCGATGACGTTGGTCTGGATAATACGAGTCTCGCCTTGTAGATCGTCTTTCCCGACGTTGGTGAAAGCGTTGATGCCCGCATTGGCAACGAAAATATCGACGGCGCCGAGCGTTTGAAAGAAGCCTTGCAGCTGAGGCTCGACCGCGCTGCTGTCATCGATGTCGAGCAGGCCGCTCTCTGCACCTGCGGCACCACAGGCTAAGGTCTCCTGCTGCAGGGTTGCCAAGGCATCGGCTCGTCGACCGAGCAAGCCCAAGCGATACCCGCGCTTGGCAAATTCCAGTGCGAGTGCTCTGCCGATTCCCGATGAAGCGCCGGTGATGACGATCGTCTTCATGACTTATTTCGCCGACGTCTTGCGAGTACCCACCAGGCTGCGAGGACCAGTACGATTAGACCGAGTATCCATTTCATATAGGGAAGATAAACGAAAAGAAACGCATTGATGGAAACTTGCTTGCGCGGTTCGTAACCGGGCGGCATGGGCAGAACACCGTTCGCTTGTTCGTAGCGGGCGTAAGCGGCGATCATTTCTGCGTAGTCTTGTGGACGTTCACGACTCAAATCGCGAGTTTCGCCGGGATCCTGCGCGATGTCATACAAGCGCCATTGCCCATCCCCGCTCGGAGGCGGGATGCGAAGTAGCTTCAGATCGCCCCGAAACAGCGCTCCGTGTCCGGCAAGCTCGTAGCCGACTGTGTCATCCAAATCGCGATGGCGACGCGTCGGATCTTTTAGAACGGGCAACAGACTTCGGCCGGTTATCGGTTCGACAGACTGGCCCTCAAAGGTATTCGTGTTTGTCGACACGCCTGCCAGTTCGAGTAAGGTCGGCGCGATATCTTTGACGTGAGTGAACGAGTGATGAATCTGGCCGGGATTTTCGATAGTGGGGCCGGCGATGATCATCGGCACTCGCAGACCACCTTCGCCCCCATGAAACTTGTAGTAGGCGAGCGGCGACGCCGCTGCGCTAGCCCAGCTCGGACCGATAACCGCATAAGTACCCGGTTCACCTAGACGAGCGCGCTCCCAAGTGTATTGCCAGCGAAGCCACATCCGAGCTGACCGAATCGCGAGCGGATCGGATGCCTCCGCGCCGTTATCGGATAAGAAGACGAATACGGTGTTGTCGAACTGACCGGTGTTTTTCAGATGAGCGATCAATCGGCCAATATGGTGATCCATGGCTTCGGCCATGCCTGCATAGACTTCCATCCGACGAGATTCATAAGCACGCCGACGCTCATCGAGAACGTTCCAGTTCTCCGTGGTCGTCATCTCGACCATTGGAGTCGTCTCTGGAATCAAACCGAGCGCAGCAGCTCGATCGCGGCGCTCTTGACGCAGTTGATGCCAACCACCGTCATATCGACCCGTGTATCGTTCGACGAATTCCTTCGGCGCCTGTAGAGGGATGTGATTGGCCTGGAAGGCCAGGTACAGGAGGAAGGGCTTCTGAGAACTGGCGTCTTGTTGCAGATAATGCAAGGCACGATCAACGTAAAACTTAGAAGAGTAAAAGCGAGGCGGCATCTTCGCCTCCTCGCCGTCCTCGAACCAATACACTTTGTCAGTGAGGCTCAGGTAGCGTTGCTGCGTATCCCAATTGTCCGAGCCGCTATCACCTTGCACGAGTGAGCGATCAAAACCGCGTGCTGGTGGCAAGTTGTGCGGCTCCTTACCGACATGCCACTTACCAACGGCATAACTACGATATCCAGAGCGTTGCAGGCGGGATGCGAACGTTACGACATCGCGCGATAGCACCGTCAGATAGCCGGGCTTGCCGTAATGCTGATGTGGAACGGATTCGCGCATGGCGCCGATACCCGTTCGGTGTGAATCGACACCGGTCAGCAGCATCGCGCGTGTAGGCGAGCATTCGGCTGACGTGTGAAAGTTTGCGAAGCGAATCCCGTTGGCGGCGAGTGAATCGAGATGGGGGGTCGAGATTTCTCCGCCGAACGCGCCGACGTCGGTATAGCCCCAGTCATCTGCGACGATGACGACGAAGTTGGGGCGCTGTGCTGGCGCTGGCTCTGCCAAGCCTATGATTGAAGCGAGTGCCGTGATAGTCGCAAACCACACGAGGCATAGACGGCGGGAATCGACCATCTTAGTTCGAGAAGTAAACATACTCATCGCCCGGTTCCTGCGGATCGGCGAGCGTTTTGTCGATCGGGATGTAGCCAGCGCCTAGTGAGCGCCACATCGGAGCCACCTGTGAACGATCGAATGTTTCGAGCGCAGCGCGCATGGCGGCGACTTTCGTCGGATCTTGCTCAGCCTTGTTGATTTGTTCGGTGGGATCAACGGCGAGGTCGTGTAGCCACGTCTTTGCGGGACGGTCCGTGATCTGCAGTTTCCAATCGCCATCGCGCACCACCAGATAGCGATCTGTGCGCCAGTACAGCGATTGATGCGGTCTTCCGGCTAATTCGCCGCGAAGAAAAGGCAGCAGATTAACTCCATCAATGATGCGATCGGATGGCACGGCCGTGTCTGCTGCGGCCGCAGCAGTCGAGAAAATGTCGAGATGACTCGTTGGAGCGTCGAATCGGCCCTGCGGTAAGCCCTTGGGCCAGCGCAGATAAAGGGGTACGCGTATGCCGCCTTCGAAGTGGGTTGCTTTCCATCCGCGGAACGGAGCATTGATTCCTTTGATACCGATGGTATGAGTACCACCGTTATCGCTGGTGAAGATCACGAGTGTGTCGTTAGCTATATCAGCCTGATCGAGCGCTTCGAGGACTCGACCGATATTTCGATCGAGTGAGCGGATCATTGCCGCATACACACGAACCGAATGATCTTGGATTTCGGGCAGTGCATCGTAGTCTTCTCGGGTCGCTTGCAGCGGCGTATGCGGCGCGTTGTAGGCGAGGTAGAGAAAGAAAGGTCGATGACGATTGTGATCGATGACTTTCAGTGCTTGATCAGTGAAGTAGTCGGTCAAGTATTTATTTGGTTTAAACAGCTCGCCATCATTAAATCGAACGCCCCACGGATGCGCAGCCCAGATAAAGCGATCGAGTGGATCGATCTTCGAGGCGGCATTGACGACATTGGGATCATCTTCAGGTAAGAACATCGCAGCGCCATAGGGTAATGACAACGACTCGTGAAAGCCGTGAGCTGTCGGTCGAAACTGTGGCGCGTCACCCAGATGCCACTTGCCGACATGGGCCGTGTGATAACCCGCACCACGCAAGACTCGAGCGAGCGTAATTTCATTGGTTGGTAGTCCTAACGACTCGAGTGGCGGCTGACCTTCTTCGCGCTCGGGAAAATAAATCGAGTGATGCAGCTGCGGCTCAGAGCGACGTAACTGCGTCACCACCTTCATGAAGTTTTTGGCAGTCGGCGTGAACTCATAACCGTAGCGAGTGGGATATCGGCCGGTCATGATAGAGGCGCGAGAGGGCGCGCAGGTCGGACTGCCCGAATAGGCAGTGGCGAGATTAACGCCTTCATTGGCGATACGATCGATGTTTGGCGTCTTGATCAGACCGTCTGCTAAACCGCCATTGAGCGAGACATCGTTGTAACCCAGATCGTCCGCGACGATCAGAACGATATTCGGTGGACGCTCGGGCGTCGCAGCGATGGGCGCAGAAGGACCGCGTTGCCACTCGACTGGGCGATAGGCGGCGCCCTCTTCTCGAACCGCATATTTAATCCAGGCTAACGTCAGCTCCATGCGACCACCGATCGCGGTGTAAGCGCCAGCGAGAGCGGCAAACGTAATGCCGATGCCTAAAAGCCATTTTGTCGTTTTCGTCATGAGCGAGTTGCCGTCAATAAATCTTGTTCAATCATCCACAATCGATCTTGTCCCCAGACCGATGGATATCCGACGACGCGAAAGGAGGGAACGCCCCACAAACCAGAAGCCAACAGCGCTTCGCGGTTTGCGGTCGCCATCGTACGCCAAGCTGAATCTTTCAGGGCATCCTCGAAGTCGCTCTTTGATAAGCCAGCTCGGAGCGCTAGCTGCAAGAGTGCGGACCGTCGATGCGTGTCGATCCCTTCGGCGAAGGCGCCAGATAGAAAAGACGATAGGAACTCCGTGCCGAGTCCAAGTGCTATCGCGCGGTGCAGGATGGCGAGGCCGTTTTCAACAGGGTTGCCGACTGGGTCGACGACGCTGCCAAAGGGCAACCCGAGACGATTGGCTTCTCGCTTGGTATCGAGCAGGATGTATTTTCGTTTGGAGAACCCGACCGGTAAACCGCGCATGACCATCGGGAGAACAAATCTCAGTTGCAAGTCGGCGCCGTAATGACGCGCTAAACGAGCGACTCGATCGACAGCCAGATACGTGTACGGGCTTCGTAATGAGCAAAAAAATTCAAGTGTCGGTTGAGTGGTAGCTCGATGCTCGAGGGTCTCGAAGCGCAGCGGGAGCGGCTCGATCAGCGAAGAGGTTAATAGTCGGCGCGCCAGGCCCGCATCTCGCAAGCGCCGCTCCAAATAATGCAGTCGATCGATACCCCAATACCACTCACCTTCAAAATACATCGTGGCACCGAGATAGTGCCCGAGCTTCTGCCGTAAAGACGCTCCGATATTCGGGTCTGTCGTATGCCATGGCAGCTTTTGGACGAGTTCGAGATCGGGCTTCAACTGACAAGCTGTTGCGAGCTTCGCAACATCACGCGTGGACCATTCGCGTAGTCGCTCCCGATCAGGAGCCGAAGCGTCATCGGGCGGTGTTACCCGATGACAATGCAACTCGATGTGATAGCGCTCTTGAAGCGCCGGCATAAGTGTGGCGAGCAGTTGGCTGTAAGGATCATCATCCTGATGAAAATAGTGGACGATCGCAGGGCGCTGCAGAGAGCGGCGCTTGATTGTGTACCACCCACGCAGCAAATTGCGCCGCGATGCGCTCGTCAAGGCGCGCGAGAAAACTCGTGATATGACCGCCTTCATATCGACCGAGGTTTAAGGTCGTCGCCTAATAATGATTTGGTCGCTGTCGGTCGGCAATGTGTACCAATCGCCATCACGCGCGACATCGATAGGTCCTGCAAAAATCGCAGGCGCATTGCCAACAAACTCGGGTTTTAAGGCTTCAACGGGTAGCGGCGGTACGATATGGTGGAGTACGAGATGTCTTACCGAGGCAGCCTCTGCAACGCTCGCCGCATCTTCCGGGCTTGAATGATAATTACGAATATCGCTCATGATTTGTGCGTATCGTGAGCGTCCGTGTCGATCGAATCCTTGTTCGAGTATCTTTACGAGCTTCATCGACAGCGCTTCGTGTAGCAGCAGGTCGACATCTTTCGCTTCGCGCTCAACGTTCTGGCTGCGCCGTGTATCGCCACTGATAACGATCGTGCGATCTTTGTATCGCACACGATAGCCAACCGCCGGTGCAACGGGGCCGTGGTCTACAGCGAATGCCACGACTTGTAGTAAGTCTTCATCAATCAAGACAATGCGGCCATCAGTAGTTCCGATATCGAATTCACGTGCGTCGGCACCAAATCCAGATGATGGTGCGAGTTGCTCGCCGTGGTGCTCCGTTCTATACGACTGATCGAGTCGATAGGCTTCTCTAAAACCACCGACGACCTGTGTCAGACCCGCAGGTCCGTACACTCTAGGTGGTTGCGTTGCGGCAGCCCCCACCCAGCGTTGCATCAGCAGT
Organism: Steroidobacteraceae bacterium; assembly: GCA_049455235.1. GTDB lineage: Bacteria > Pseudomonadota > Gammaproteobacteria > Steroidobacterales > Steroidobacteraceae > UBA964. The sequence goes on along the minus strand of JBMTZD010000019.1, from coordinate 17,371 downwards.
TCGCCGAGCCCGTCGATGTGATCAGAGTGGTAGTGGGTGAGAAAAACGGCTTCGATCTGTGCGGGGTTCAATTCCATGCGAAGCAGGCGCGCTGCCGCGGCTCCACCCGCATCGAACACGAACATTCGAGTCCCTGCGACGACGACGGTGCAAGGACCGGCTCTGTTGGCATCGGTCATCGGTGATCCGGCGCCGCAGATACCGACATGTAATCCATCGGGAAGTGTCGCGATCGGATCTGCGTTGGCTGTGATTCGATCGACACCACGCTCAACCAAGCGCAGCGCGATAGGACCGCGTTGCCAATAGACCAGCGCAGCGAGTGCCAGCAAGGCGACGACTAAAAAGACAAGGCTACGTCTAACAGACTTGGCCATCAGAACCCCCCGAGATGGAGGGCGAGGATACTACGAGTACCAAAGGTCTGCGGATCAGGCTTTCTGGTCGATCAGGATTCCGGTGAGTTGATCGATGTTGCGCGTGATACGCATCGCTGCCTCGGGTGGAATCTGCCGGACGGTTTCGCCGGTCTCTCGGTCGGAGACGGTGACGACAACCGTAGCTGCGTCCTTGTCGTACCCGATGTTGATTTCGCGACCTTTAGCGGCCAAGCGTTCGTTGGCGCTACGCAATGACTCTTTGAATTCTTCGACTCGAGCACGCGAGACGGCTTGCGCTGCGGTGGATTGCGCTTCTTGATTCGCACGCTCGTTAGCGCGCTCAGCATCGCTACGCTGCATTTCGGCCACGCGCTGCGTGATGGCGACATCGTCCAGCCGGGTCTGCCGGGGCACACCCGACTCTGGGACGCGATTGGTCTGAGTGACTTCCATGCGCTTAAGTTGCCTCAAAAAAAGGGGGCTTGTCTAGCGTGGAAACCCCAAATCACGGCCAGAGCGCAAATACCGCGACTGCGAATAGCACCCCGATGGAGGCGCGTCGAAACCAGGGTTCGCGGGCGGGGGTGAGCAGTCGACCGCCGGCGAGGCCGGCAAAGTAGTAGATCGGTGACAGGGCGGCACCGAGCAGCAAATGCTGCGACGTCAGTGAATCGCTTGCCGCCATGACCAGTAGGGTGAAGACTTGAATGAGGGAGAAGTAGGCCAACTGAGTTGCTCGAGCGATTCGTGCGGGGGTCCCGTCGGCCAATAGACCAAGAACCACGGGCGGTCCGCCGATGCCACCCAATCCGAACAGGAAGCCGCTAGAGCCGCCTAACGCAGCGGTGCCGAGGGGTTGTCTGATCGAAAAGGGGAATCGCCAGCGCGCCAGCAGCGCGAGCGTTGCGATCAGCACGATTGCACCGACGATCTGGCGTACTCGTTCAACGTCTAGGACGTGTATCGACCATAGGCCGATGGGCGCGGTCAGCAGCGCGACATAGAAGAGCGGTCGCGCAATGCTCCAGTCGGCCTCACGGTGGATTTCGCGTACCTGCAGGATTCCCGCGACGACATTGACACTGATCACGATTGCCGTGGTGCTGATCGGATCGATGAGGGTCAACAGCACGGGCGCCATCACCAGTGCACCGCCAAATCCCGTGAATCCACGAACGAGTCCGGCAAGTCCCGTGGCTAGCAGCGCCGGCAGTATGAATTGCAGTTCCATTCGAGAATGGTGTGCCTCAACGGTAGAGGTGGTAACGCCGCGCGCGTTCGATGAACTTGGGCGGCGTCTTCCAAAGCCGTTCGACATCGGCGGCTGACCAACGCTGTGCGAAGGCACTTCGGATCAGCGGGTCGGCGACGACTTTGTCGAACATATCGTGGCGGTCAGGATGCAGAACGAAAGGGTTTGATTCCGGTGATTGTCGAATCAAAGCTTCTAGTAGTTGAAACTGCAGCAGACTGAGCGAGGGGATCTCGCGCAAATCGAGATAGAGCTGAATGCCGCCATAACGTTTGCCGATGCCGTTTGAGTAATACGGCGTGAAATAGAGAGGCCTGACCTGTAACCCAGGAATTTTCAGTGCGCCGATCGTATTGGCAAACGTTTCTGCATCGAGATTCGGCGCCGCCATCACGCCAAAGGGTAGCGTATAGCCGATGCCGATCATGCTGGCGCTGAGTTCACCCACTATGCCGGTGGCAGGATAAAGCGCAGCGGTAGCCGCTTGCGGAATATGCGGCGAACTTGGAACCCAAGGTAGTCCCGTCATCTCGAACGTCATGCTGCGGCGCCAACCGCGCATGGGGATGACTGTGAGCTTTGCGCGCAGTCCTCCGGCTAACCAGCCCGAGTCGTTGATTAATTTAGCGAGCTCACCCACCGTGAGTCCGTGTACGTATGGAATTGGATACGGCGCGACGAAAGAGGTACGCCCTTCGGCCGGTAAAGGGCCCTCGACACGCAGGCCTCCGAGCGGGTTTGGTCGATCGAGCACGATGAACTCAATGCCATTCTCAGCCGCTGCTTCCATCGCGAGCCCGAGGGTCGCTATGTACGTGTAAGAGCGCACGCCGATGTCTTGTATGTCGAAGACCAGTGCATCGAGACCCGCTAGCATGGCGGCGCTTGGCTTACGCTGTGCTCCATACAGCGAGTGAACGGGCAACTGTGTGACCGGATCGAGGCTGTCGGCTACTTTGTCGCCGGCTGAATGATCGCCACGCAGGCCATGCTCGGGGCCGAACAATGAGATCAGTTGAACCGATTTACTCGAGGCTAAAATGTCGACGGTGCTGCGCAATTGACGATCCACGCCGGTTGGGTTCGTGATCAATCCGACCTTCTTGCCGCGCAGCGCCGCGAAGTCCGTCGCCACCAGTCGATCGAGCCCAGTTTGTACGGGGCCGGCGATGACAGCCGAGGCTGCCATCAGCATCCAATACGCACAAATGCCAATGAATATCCGTCGCATATGGTCTAGTTTAAGCTCTGGGATGTCGTTCGGCGGGAAACGATTTTAAGGAGTTAGCAGATGATAAAAGCCAAGATGAAAAGCCCCGGGATCGATATCGGGATCAAGTCTTCTGATCGCAAGAAAATCGTCGATGGTCTCGCCGCCTTGCTGGCCGATAGCTATACGCTTTATCAGATGACCCATAACTTCCACTGGAACGTGACGGGTCCGCAGTTCAATAGCTTGCACCAGATGTTTATGACGCAGTACACGGAGCAGTGGACGGCCCTCGATCTGATCGCCGAGCGTATTCGCGCCCTTGGATATCCTGCGCCAGGCACTTATCGGCAGTTTGCCAAGTTGGCCTCCATCAAAGAGGTCGAGGGTGTGCCATCGGCCAACGACATGATTCGTCATCTCGTAGCCGCGCAAGAGGCAACGGCTCGAACCGCTCGACGCGTGTTCCCGGTCGTGAGTGCTGCGGATGATCAGCCCACTGCAGATCTGCTGACACAGCGCCTAGAGGTGCACGAAAAAACCGCTTGGATGCTGCGCAGTTTGCTCGAGGAGTGATTAGCTTCGAGCCGAGCTGTCGAGCAGCAGGCTCATCTTGACGACATCCGCAATGCTCGAGCAGTCGAGTTTCTCCATCATTCGCGCTTTGTAGACTTCTACGGTGCGCGGACTGATGGCGAGCTCGATAGCGATTTCTCGATTTTGCAAGCCCCTGCCGAGCAGGGTCAGCACCTGTCTTTCGCGTTGAGTCAAGGTATTGATGCGTGCAAGCTGAGTCTCGGTCTGTAAACGTTTTTGATGACCTCGTGCATCCTCTGAAATCGCGTGTGTGAGAACATCGACGAGGATGTCTTCATCGATCGGCTTTTCTAAAAAGTCAAAAGCACCACCGCGCAAGGCAGCGCGAGTCGTTGCGACATCACCATGCGCAGTCAGTAGGACGACTGGCAAATTGATTTCTCGCGAATTGATTTCCGCTAGCAATTCGAGACCCGACATTCCGGGCATACGAAGATCGGTCAGTACGCAGCCGCGCGAGTCTCGATTCAGCTTGGCAAGACCCAGCTCCGCGCTCGAGAACGCTTCAGCCGTCAGCCCTCTGAGGTTGAGTAACAGCATCAGCGCATCGCGAATGGCGGCGTCATCATCAATGAGATAGATCGTAGGCTCGATTTTCATGGCGACTCTCTGCGTTCGGTATCGATTGGGAGCACAAATTCGAATTTAGCTCCTCCCAGACTAGATTCGGCGAGGTGAAGTTCCCCGCCACAGGCTTCGGCGAGCGATCGACTAACGGCAAGTCCCACCCCGAGACCATCGGATTTCGATGTGACAAAGGCTTTGAAGAGATCGCGGCGAATTTGTTCAGACATGCCACGTCCGTTGTCATCAACAGACAAATGTACCGATTTTTCTGATTCGTGAGCTGTTATTTCGATCACTGGGTCAGGACGTTCTGCCGTTGCGTCGAGTGCATTGGCGATCAAATTCGAAAGAATGACTTCTATGAAGACTCGATCTGCATGAACGTTTGGAAGGGCAGGATCCATGCGTAGAACTATCGACTCAACGCCGGTTCGCTCCGATCGGCGCAGTGCTTCGACCAGTTTTTCGACGATCGGCGATAGCTCGAGTGACTCTAGCTGCGGATCTCGCCCGGCATAAAAATTTCGTAGGCGACGCAGGATATCGGAGGCGCGCAAGGCCTCGTCGGCTGCCTTGCGTAAGGTAGGTGCGAGTCGCGCGTCGTTGCGACTCCCGTCCGCCATCATGATCTCGCTGGCGCGTAGATAACTCACGAGTGCTGTCATCGGCTGATTGAGTTCGTGAGCAAGTGTTGAGGCGAGCTCGCCTGTGGTTGCAGCGCGAGAGGCGCGAGCCAAATTGGCCTCGCTGTCACGCAACTGTTTTTCTCGCCTCAGAGCAAGACGTGCCGAGTTTTCGCGCTCCGTCACAACCGCTCCGAGTGCAAGTCCGGTTACCAAAAGCGTCGACATCAAAAATTGCAAATCGACCAGAGGTGCTACTTCAGAGAGTCGCTGGACACCCACCACCAAGCTGATTTGTAGTGCTAATGCCGCTAACAGAAAGCCGGGTATTCCCCATATCAGTGCTGCCGAGATAGCCGGCACGAAAAATAAATAAAAGAAGCGTAAATCACCCGGATTCCCGACGAGAAACACCAGCGTGAAAGAGGCGAGCAAACCTAATGAGACCCCAGCAAAGGCCGCTGGGCGCGTCACGAGAGCGCGCAAAAGTAGAGGCGCCTCGGTAAATCGCAATAGCAGTGGCGTTAGCAGCAGAATGCCGTTGAGATCGCCGACCCAAAAGCGAGCCAGAGCTGAGGCGAATTGTTCTGCCGGGACTAGGCTCGCCAGTGTGTACAAGCCCACACTGACAGAGCCCGCGGTGATGGCAGTGGCCGACGCGATGGCGATGAACTTCAGCGTACCGTTGAGCGTGGTGACGCTGTCCATTGGGCTCTTGCTGCGTAGTAACCAGGCGGCAAGCTGGTAGACGCCGGTGATGCTGATGGCCTGTAGGGGCAGAATCCACACCTGCATCGGAATGCCCCGGATCACGATCTCGGATACGAAAAAGGCGCCGGCAACCCACCAAAAGTTGCCGCGATAAGCGTAGAGAAATGCGAGTACTAGTCCCGTCTGGGGGGATAACGGTGTGATACCCAGCTTCAGCACGGGTTGGACGTAGCTGACGGCATCGAGAATGACGTGACTAATGAAATAAAGCCCGATCACCCACGGGCCGGCACGTACGGGCTTACCCGAATTTTGGGTTGTCGAGCTATGGGAAACCATCGCCGCCCGAGTCGTTTGGATGAGTCGCTTAAACAAGTTGGGAAGCTTAGGCGTCCGTCTTGTCTCATTCAATCGTCGAGCCGCAGGAGATCGTCATGGCTGTCAGCATTCGCTTCGGTGTCGAAGAAGAGTTCTTTCTCACCGACCTCGACAGCGGCTCAGTGGTTCGTCGTCCTCCACCGGCATTTCACAAGAGGGCTCAGGAGTCGCTCGGCGACTCGCTGTCGCACGAATTATTGCAATGTCAGGTGGAGTTAAAGACGGCGATCTTACAGAGCTCGACCGAAGCGCTTGATGTGCTGACGGCAGGGCGCAACCGCTTGGTCGAGATCGCCAAGTCATTCGATATGGGGATCGTTGCCGCAGGAACGCATCCCTTGGCTCAGTGGCGATCGCAAGTGCCGACCTCTGAAGAGCGCTATGAGGAGTTGTTGGACGACTTTCAAATCATCGCGCAACGGAATCTCTTGTGTGGACTGCACGTGCATGCCGAAGTTCGCCCGGGCTTGGATCGTATTCAGCTCATGAATCGAGTCATGCGATGGCTGCCTTTATTTTTAGCGCTGAGTGCATCTTCCCCATACTGGGCGCGGCAGGATACTGGGCTGATGAGCTACCGTCAGGCTGCGTATGACGAATGGCCGAGGACCGGCATCCCCCGACTATTTGAGAATGAGCAAGAGTATCAGCGCTACGTCGGAACCTTGATACGCGTACGAGCCATCGCCGATGAGAGTTATATCTGGTGGGCGCTACGGCCCTCGTCGCGCTATCCCACGATCGAGCTGCGAATCACCGACGTCTGTCCCAGAGTGGTCGATACCGCCTGTATCGCAGAGCTTTTTCGGACCGTCGTTCTGCAGGAAAGCCTCGTCGCAGACGGAGGCGACGTGATGAACGTGCGCGATGGGATTGAGCGGCTGCTGATCGAGGAGAATCGTTGGCGTGCAAAGCGATTTGGCGTTCGTGCGAAATGGCTTGATGCGGAATCCGGTTCGAATATCGAGATGTCGGAGTGTCTGATGCAGTTGTCTCGCCATTGCGAGGCGGCGGTGGGGGAGCTTGGCGCCGATTGGGCCTTCGATCATGCACGGCGGATTATCGAGGAAGGTAGTAGTGCCGAGCGACAGCGGCGGATGTTCAGTGCGGCCCAGACGGAGGGTCTAACGACCAGTCGCGCATTTCGGCGTGTCGTGAATGCCCTGACCGCAGAGACTGCCGGGTAAGGGCCAGCCCGGATTGGCGCTCACGAGGTCGCTGCCGTAATTTGCGGCTCGAGCGGGCTGATTCGCTCATTTTAATGACCTAGCAGTTCCCCGACCCGCAGGCTGGAATGTTTGCGGGTCGGGTTTTAATGAGGGATACCATGGCTCGAATCAGCCAGCTGGCAGCAGCCCTGCTGCTGATTTGCTCCGCGCCTATCCACTCGGCGCCGTCAGCCACCGAAAAGCTGATGAAATCGGCGGAGCGTAACCTCACAGAATGGACCAGATGGTCGACCTCGGTGTCGACTAGCGGTGCCATCCAGTTGAGCGATGAGAGCCGTGCGGCGCTGTATCGAATCCATTCCGAGACCCAGCGCTCGGTCCGAGCCTTGACCATCGCTGCGCGCGATGATGTCAGCCGTCAATTCGCTGCTGGCTATCAAGATTTCGCGACCGCACTGCGCGTTCTGCACCGAGCCGTCGTACTCGGACATGACGCCAGCAACGATCTAGCGCGCTCCTTGATCGAAGCTGCCGAACTGATGGCGATGATCAAAGATATCGAAATGCCAGCAGTGCAACCAAAGTCGGGAGCAGAGCCGACAGAAGCAAGCCTGTCGGACTAACAGCGCCTTCATCAAAATAACGCCGCAGGATTGCAACGCCCGCGGGATTTGGCGCATTCGCGATAATCGTGAGACCACCGCCGGTCACGGCGCCGGCCACGAGCGAATATTTGAATTCGTCTGACAGGCCATCCACCAGTGAGCCGAGATAAGTTAGAGCTGCGTTGTCGGTGATTGCCGTCAGCGCCGTAGCTCCATAGAAGACTGCGTCGCTACTCATTCGGACGAGCAGCGGTTGCAGCCACCATTGCTGCTGTCCGCCAAGGACGACGAGTCCGCCCAAGAAGAATGCAACCAGTAGTCCTTCGCGCAGGATCAAGCGGTCTTGGTGCGCGGAGTAAGCTGTGGCGATTCCCATGAACAACAGGAAAAGCCCGATGAAGAGCGGTGGGTAATGTGCGAATAAGACGATGCCCGCGAGTATGGCGATATGTATCAGGACCAACGCCAGTGGCACGGTCGGACTTTCCGAGTCGGACTTCTTATTCGTTGAAACCTGCGCCAATTCCTTTGCAAAAAATAGCGTGATGAAGATTCCGTTGATGAAGACTGCGATCGCTGCCTTCCAGCCGAAGTGCGTCAACATGAAGGCGGTATCCCAATTCCAAGTGCCCGCTACCATGAGTACCGGCGGAGCCGCATAGGCCGTTAGGGTTCCGCCGATCGAGATGTTGACGAAGAGGACGCCGATCGTGGCGTACTTGAGTTTGGACGAGATGTCTTTCGAGAAGAATTTTTCCGCCAGAATGAGTGCCGCAAGCGTCATGGCGGCAGGTTCGGTGATGAACGAGCCGAGCAGGGGAACGATAGTCAACACGATGAAGTAGGTCGAAATACCACCCTTGCCCGGGATCAGCTTGGCAAGCACCTCAACCAGTTGTTTGGACGTCTGGAGAATGGGCCTGGTCGCCGCTACGACCATGATGACGAAGACGAAAAGAGGTTCGGTGAAGTTTCGCGAATTGACGTATTGCTTCATCGTATCGGTGCCGTCGACCAGCACCATGGTGACGGCCAAGACCAGCGCCCAAAACCCAAAGACAATCTCCACTTCGCCGAGCAGGTGCCACAGCCCGCTGTGGGCCGGTCTGGTGTGCGCGAGGTGCTCGAAGTACTTCGTCGAGAACGTGTGGATGATTGCGACTGCGAACAGGGCGGCCGCGATGATTTGAATGGTGGTTGGGTTCAGGTCGGTCATGGGCGTATTTTAGCGGAGCGCCGTGGACGGCGGGGTATACTTCCCATCCATGGATCCTCAATCAGTTCAGACGGCCGTCACGGCCTCCGTCTTGGTGGGCTTCATTGCGCTGGAGCTCGCACGCGGGCGGTTCTTCCCTCGGCAGGCTTCACGCGAAGACAACCGTTTGGACGTGGCTGTGATGCTTTTGTTCCCGGTGATTTCGCTCGGTGTACTCGCGACGTCGACCGGGCTCGCGTATCTATTGATTCCCGAGCACCAGGGAGCGCTGGCGGATTGGCCCTGGTGGGCGATGGCGCTGACCCTTTTGGTTGCCGATGATCTGACTCAGTACTGGTGGCACCGATTGTCGCACACCAGTCGTTTTTGGCCGTTGCACCGCGCGCATCATTCGGCGAGCTACATGAGTGTGCGAGTGGTATATCGCAACAATGCTTTTTATTACGCGATGATGCCTGGCTTGTGGCTGAGTGGTCTGTTGATTTTTTTGGGATTCGGCTGGGTCTACGCGATTTATGCAATGATCAAAGTCACGGTCATCATCGGCGCGCACTCGAGCGTGCGATGGGATGAAAAGCTCTACCAATGGCCAGTGACGCGCCCTCTGATGTGGGTATTAGAGCGGACCATCTCGACACCTGCTACACATTACGCGCACCACGCATTGACGCAAGATGACGGTGTTGGGCATTACACCGGCAACTTCGGCAATCTTCTGTTTCTGTGGGACATCATTTTTGGTACAGCGCGTATTACGCGACGATATCCGGCGGAGTACGGTCTTGCCGATGATCGCGAGCACGGCCACGAGCCGTGGGCGACGCAGTTCCTGTATCCGATCTTTCGCTCCAAGCGACATGCGACGGCGCTGCATTGGCCACCCGGGAAACCACCGGAGTAATTGAGATGCGCACTCATGCAAAGGTGACCCCCGAGCTGCGTCGTTGGATCATCACGCAGACCGAGGCAGGTCAAACACCGGAGGCGCTGCTAGAGACCTTGGTCAGGCTTGGCTGGCCAGAGGGCGCCGCACTCGAGGTGATGGAGCGCGCGTTGACAGAAAAGGTTGCGCAGATTCGTGCCAAAGAGGCTGCAGTCACATTAGATCGAGATACCAACTCCGGGGCCGGCGCTGAGTCGAAGTCATGAGAGCTTCGCGAGGCGAAATAGACGCATTACCGATATTTCCTCTCAAGGTTGACAACTTCCTGCAGGAAGATGAGTGCCATTCTTTGCTCGAGTTTCTAAACTCAGATCATGCTGACTTTGGCGTTTTCGATCTCACTGCGGACTACTGGGCCGGACGTAGCTTGGGCCCGGATCGGCTCTCAAAAAGTTCGGTACTCGATTCGTTTAGGCAGATTCGCGACCGCGTGGTGATGACGCTTCACGCGGCGCTAGAAGAGCATCTTGGGCCACAGCCCCCGTTGTTCGCAGATCTGGTGAATTTTGCTCGTTGGCCATGCGGTTACGAGTTGCAGCCGCACGCCGATAGTGAGAATCCAGGCGGTGTGCCGCATCCGTTTCCTTGGCGTGATTTTGCCTCGGTCATTTATCTGAATGACGAGTACGACGGCGGGACAATCTACTTTCCCAATTTAGGCATCGAGTTGAAGCCGCGTCCCGGTACGCTGATCGCTTTTCCGGGAACGCTGCGCTATCTGCACGGCGTTCGTCGGGTAACTGCGGGCATGCGGCATACCATCGCTTCTTTCATTACGTTTGATGAATCGAAGCGCTATGAGTTCTAAGGGGCGATCATGATCAAGGTTCCCGACGATACGATCGCTGCCATTCCGTATGATGATTTTTATCGCGGCCGTCAGGATGAGGTTTATTTTAATCTACGGGGTGACAGCAAGCGTGATTGGTTCTCGCGGCACGCGTATTTTTGCTTGCCACTCGTGATAGGTAATCAGTATGGCTTCGCTATGAAGTCGTTGCTTCGAGCTACATTTTTTTGGAATGGTGGCCCGGATCCGGCGGATACGACCGTGACCTTTCATGATGCAGATGAAGTAAAACGTCTCGCTAGTTTGCAGACGATGGTTTCCAACTTCGGTCTTGGTATCGTAACGGTGCAGGCAGCGTTTGCTTTGCGAACACCACCTAATATTAGTTTGATGACGATTCAACCGCCCAACTACTTCATCGATGGTCTACAAAACATGGCGGGTGTTGTCGAGACTGACAACTTACGACGTGACTTCACGTTTAATTTGAAAATCACGCGCCCGAATCATCCGATCGAGATTTCGGTGGGAGATGTCATCGCTGGTTTTATTCCGTATCCGCGCGGATTCGTCGAGAAGTTCGAACTCGTCGATGGTGCGACTTTGTTTTCGAAAGAGCAGATCGCCGAGGAGCAGCAAGTTGCGCGCGATTTCGGTCTGGAAAGAAGCGATGTCGACGTGCTGAGACCCGATGGCGTTGGTCGTCGCTATCATCGGGGTGAAGACGTTTATGGTAATCCTTTCGAGCATTCACATCAGACCAACTTGACCGGACGCTCTGGCCGAAAAGGTCGAGCGCCAAAACCATGAGCGTTCACACATTACTTGGCGATGGTCGATTGCCTCTGATATGCGTGCCGCTCATCTCTAAAAATCAAGCTGCGCTCGTCGCTGATGCACAGGCCGTTGTGGCTCAAAGCCCGGATGTGATCGAGTGGCGAGTCGATCATTTCAACGATATCGAATCGCAAAGTGCGGTGCTGGCTGCAGGGCAATCCTTGCGAGAAATCGCTGGAAAAATCCCTTTGATTTGTACTTTGCGCTCCAGCTCAGAGGGTGGCCGCGAGTTATCGCTAACATCGTCCGCGATAGATGATTTGAGATTGAGGATGGCGGATCAGCTGCCGTTCGAGTTTCATGATGTCGAAATGCGCTTGCCAGAACAGCTCATCAACGAGCTATTACGCAAAGTGCATGGTCGGGGTCGGAAGGTGATTTTTTCGGCGCATGATTTTCATGCAACTCCCAACGATGACCTGTTGGAGTCGTATTTCGTGCGCAGTCATCAGCTGGGTGGCGATGCGGTCAAAGTGGCCGTTATGCCTCAATCACCAGACGATGTTTTGCGATTGTTGTCCGTAACACGGCGAATGTCGGAGTCGCTCCCCATGCCGGTGATCAGTATGTCGATGGGCCGGCTTGGTGTGATGAGTCGTATCTTCGGCGGCGTCTTCGGTTCGGCACTCACGTTTGCCACGAGCGCCGGTGATTCAGCGCCAGGACAAATTGCGTTGACTGATTTAAGGGCAATATTGAGTCGCGTCCGCTGACGTTACTGCACCCAATTCAGGCAGCGTTCGACGGCGCGACCCCATTCGGTCATGCGAGCGCTGGCGGCATCGCGCGTCATGGCGGGTTCGAACACCCGATCGATCTTCCATCGCTGCGTAACGGCATGTTCATCGGCCCAAAAGCCCGCCGCAATACCAGCAAGATAGGCAGCACCAAGCGCAGTCGTCTCCGTTACCGCGGGTCTGATAACGGGAACACCGAGTAGATCTGCCTGAAATTGCATTAGTAGATTATTGTTTGCGGCTCCTCCATCAACGCGTAGCTCGCGTAGTGGATGTGTAGCATCTTGTTGCATCGCGAGTAACAGTTCGGCGCTTTGGAAGGCAATTGCTTCGAGAGCCGCTCGAGCGATGTGTCCTTGGGTGGTTCCGCGTGTAATGCCGATAATCGAGCCTCGGGCGAATGGATCCCAATGAGGGCTCCCCAATCCCGTAAAGGCCGGAACCACGTAGACCCCGCCATGATCAAGTTCAGAGCTGGCGAGTGCTTCGATTTCACTTGAATGTTTGATGAGGCGAAGTCCGTCGCGCAACCATTGCACGACAGCCCCGCCGACGAAGACGCTTCCCTCGAGCGCATATCGATTATCGGAAGGTCCGATACGAGTCGAGCAGGCTGTCGTTGAGAGTAGCCGGTGCCTGGATTGCAGCGGCGCGCTTCCGGTGTGCATCAACATGAAGCAGCCGGTGCCGTAGGTGTTCTTTGCCATGCCAGGTTGAAAGCAGGCTTGGCCGAAGAGGGCTGCCTGCTGGTCGCCCGCGAGTGCTCCGAGCGAAAGGTGTCGTCCATCGATCTGAATCGGCTCGATCTGCTCGAACGACGACGGAACAATACGTGGCAAGCAGGATGCTGGAACGTTTAGCAACTGGAGCATCCATGAATCCCACTCGCCCGTGGCAAGGTTCATCAATAGCGTACGACTCGCGTTGGTGATATCCGTGATATGGAGTCGTCCACCCGAGAGCTTCCACGTTAGCCAAGAGTCGATCGTTCCGAAGCATAGTTCGCCGCGCTCGGCTCGAGCACGGGCGCCTGGAATATGGTCGAGCATCCATGACAGCTTGGTGCCCGAGAAGTAAGGATCGAGTAGCAGACCGGTACGTTTTGTAACCTCTGGCTCGTGACCCGCCGCTTTCAAGTGTTGGCAGATATCTGCAGTACGTCGATCTTGCCAAACGATCGCACGGCCTAAAGGCTCTCCCGTGATTCGATCCCAAAGGACGCTCGTTTCTCGCTGATTGGTGATACCAACAGCCGCGATGTCCGTATCGTGAGCCTCGGCTTTTTGTAGAACTTCGAGCAGCGTGTCACGCTGGGTTGACCAAATCTCGTTGGCGTCATGCTCGACCCAGCCCGACGCCGGGAAGAACTGTTCGAACTCTCGTTGAGCCGTGGCAACGACATGCCCTTCGTGATCGAACAGAATCGACCTTGAGCTCGTGGTTCCTTGGTCAAGCGCTAGTACCCATCGAGCCATCGAATCCCTCCGGTTACGTCTCGTATTTTCTTGCCAGTGTTTTGGTCACCCAGTATATGTCGAGTACATGGGGGACATCACTGAACTGCTGGGTCGTGCGCGCGACGGTGATGGCGCAGCGCTAGATGCGGTTTTTGATGCGCTATACGATGACCTGCGACACATGGCACGAGCCCGGCTCCGCACGCATCCGAAAGACGTTCTGCTGGATACGGTCGGTGTGGTTAATGATTGTTATCTGCGATTTGTGAAGACCCGCCGTGTGACTCCGGCGGATCGAAATCACTTTCTTGCCTACTGCTCGCAAGCCATGCGGTCGGTCATCGTCGATATGGTACGAGCCAGTCGTCGTGAGCGTCGCGGAGGAAAATCATTTCATACGTCGCTCTCGATCGAGCCCGCAATCGATCGCGCCCTCGAGGAAGTAGACGTACTTGACGTTCACGAAGCGCTCGATGCGCTGGCGCAACTCGATCCACGATTAGCGCAGGTTGTCGAAATGCGATACTTCGGTGGCTTAACGGAGAAGCAGATCGGTGAAGTGCTTGGGTTGACCGATCGCACAGTTCGACGCGACTGGGAAAAGGCGCGGCTGTATCTCGCTGCTGCGTTAGAGATCAAGTAGTCGGATTTTGCTAACACTTCCAGCGCGGAAGGAGTGGTGTCCGTTTACTTGATCTGCTCACGTATTGTCGGGTCACACATGATCCGAAAGATGCGATCTTACAAAAAGGACACTACCCATGTCCGAAACCAACAAGCTTGCGACCCAGTGGCGTTCCATTAGTGAACTGCTCGATGAGGCGTTGTTGCTACCAGCTTCCGAGCGAGGTCGTTGGCTTGCCGAGTTGCCTCTCGAACAACTTCATTTGCGAGAGACACTACGTCACTTCCTCGAGTTACACGCCCGAATCGACGGGGAGGGCTTCTTAGAAATTCCGGCGCATGCATCAATCGATGCAGCCACTGCGATGCCAATACTTTCGCCCGGGGATAGTGTGGGGCCGTACCGGATACTTGCGGAAATCGGTGCAGGCGGGATGGGCTCTGTCTGGTTGGCCGAACGTGGCGATGGAAAACCGCGACGACGAGTCGCGTTGAAGCTGCCGCGCATGGTCTGGGCCAGCGACTTATCCGAACGGCTCGAGCGTGAGCGAGATATTTTGGCTTCGCTCGAACATCCCAATATTGCACGGCTCTACGATGCGGGGCTCGACGCTCAAGCGCGACCATATCTCGCGATCGAGTATGTCGAGGGCCTAAGAATCACCGACTATTGCCGAGAGCAGCAACTGGATCCGCGGCGCCGTATCGAGCTGTTTCTACAAGTTCTAGCGGCTGTGCAGTATGCGCATACCCGTCTGGTACTCCACCGGGATTTAAAGCCCAGCAATATTCTGGTCAATCGTAGTGGCGATGTTCGCTTGTTAGACTTTGGTATCGCGAAACTCGTCGAAGACGGTCCGGCGGAGACCAGCCCAGACCAGATCACGGCATCTCGCGCTCTTACGCCGCGTTACGCAAGCCCTGAGCAACTTCGTGGCGAGCGTTTGACGCTGGTCTCCGATGTGTATTCACTCGGTGTAATACTGTACGAGCTTCTCACTGAGCTATCGCCTTATCCGGCTTCGGCTAAAAGTCGTGTGGAGCTTGAGATCGCCGTCATGGAGGGCGCTCTCACACCGCCAAGTCGTCGAGTCGCGTCGGTTGCTGGAAGTGGTGATTTGCAACTCACCGGTCTTCGGCTCAGTCGCATCCTGCGAGGGGATTTAGATGCGATCGTGTTGAAAAGTCTGGCGCTGGATGTTCACAGTCGATACGCCTCTGTTGAAGCATTTGCTGCGGATCTCCGGCGTTGGTTAGAAGGCCAACCCGTCTTGGCTAGCGCTCCCTCGACCTTTGTCATCGTACGAAAGTTCGTGATGCGAAATCGCGCGGCGGTATCGATCGCTGCCGTTGCCACGCTTGCGATTCTGGTGATGTCAGGTGTCGCGGTATTCCAGGCCAACAAAGCAAACGCCGAGTCGCAGCGCGCCGCCGCGACGCGCGACTTCCTGATCGACATGTTCGAAAGCGCCAATCCAGAGCTCCGCGGTGGCCGGGAGGCGACGGTGGGGGAGTTGGTATCGAATGCAGAGACAGTGCTCTATTCCTCGCTCTATCAGCAGCCGCTTGTTCAAGCTGAGATGCTGGGGTCTCTTGTCAATGTATGGTTGAGACTGGGGGATCGAAAGCGTGCGGGGCGAGTCCTCGATAAAAAAATAGAAGCGCTTTCATCCGCTGGTGAAGAAAGTGCGCTTGTATCTTCAACTATCGACAAGATCAATCTTAGTCTGCACCTTGGCGAGATTGAGACTGCCAGTCTAGCGATTGAAGGTCTAAAGCTTAGGGCTATATCGTCAAAGCTCGATGCAGCGGATCAAGCAACTATATTGTGGCAAGAGGGTTGGATTCGGCTGCAGCAAGCGGATCCAAATAATGCCCTAGAAAGTTTTTATCAAGCGGAGTCACTCGCTAATAAAGTGGGTGACAAGGCCGGTTTGGCAAACGCGCTCTATGGCCAGTCGATGGCTTATAAAAACAAAAATGAGTGGAAAGCCGCAGTATCTTCACTTAGGAAAGCGAAAAAAGCGTTTTTTGAAAACAACATACGGCGAGAGGTGGAATTCGTCGGGGCTATCGAGTTGTTATCGGCGTACGTTGCGCTAGGTCTCTACCAGGAAGGATGGGGGTTTCTCGGTAATGATCTAAAGGGACGAAAGTTCGAGAGTGTGGTTTCGAATCAGATGATGGTGCTATATGAATTAGCGCTTGCCCTCAGGCTCCGGTTATTCGACGACGCCCTAAGGGGGTTGGGCTTAGCTGGTCTTGCGGCGCTGGAGGATGCGTCACCAGATGCAGAACTACTTGTTTCATCAATATTAATAGAGTCAGGCGATATTGATGCCGCAAAAGCAATGCTTGCGTCTATTAAAGAAAGCAACAGTCAACAAGATGTAGATATTGATATTCAGATTAAAGTCAGGTTGCTTCGCATCGCACTGATAGAAAACGATTTGCCAGCGGCTGAAGTCCTCGCGCGCGCCTTAGCGACTTACGCCAATCAGGAAATGGTTAATCTGGAATTGTCTGCGAAGGTACGCTCAAATTTGGCAGTACTGCGTTTCGTCTAAGCACAGAACGATCAAGCGAGCCGTTATTTTTTGGAAAGCGCAGAGCTGTACAAGAAAAAGTATGGGAATCAGCACCCTAAATATCTAGAGTCGATATTAGCCGCCTCGCTGGTGGGGGAATCAGACCCGTCGTTTGAGAGCCAGCTTTCTGCCAGCGCCGTGTCATCCGCAGTTCTTTTGGAAGTGCTTCAGCAAGCGTACCCGAAGGGGCATCCGATTCTTAATATGGCGGAACGATTTAGGGGTGAAGCTGGCTTGTTGCCGGACGATCTACCTTCGGCCGCTCATCGCGAAAGTATCTTTAGGAGGCTTCTGCTTCTTTCCTAGCGAAAATGGACTAATTCCCTCGTCCGGTTAATCGAAGAGGCATCGTCACTTTGCAGGCTATATCCCTGATAAGGAGTCTAAAAATGCTTTTTCGGATATTTTTTGTGCATTTGGTAAGCGTTGTGCTGCTTGGTCTTTTGTCTGGGAGCCTCGCGCACTCCTCAGAGGCTAAGTCCGGCGGTAATAAAAAGAAGCCGCCGACACCTGTGTTTTATCTTCCGGGATTTAAGATGCTGATTAAGCCGAAGCCTATTCCGGAGCCGCCAAAATCTCCCACTGATGATTTAATCATCGTTCGTCCGGTTCCATTTTGGTGAAGTCGACATTTTCGGTATCCTCTGCTCCCCGTTCTGGGGGGCAGAGGTTTTCATGGAACAGCGT
>JBMTZD010000018.1:0-36223 GCA_049455235.1 Steroidobacteraceae bacterium | reverse complement strand
CCCGCGGCGGCCGATTCGTAGCGCCCGGGGACCCGAGTGACCCAGTTCAATTCATCGACGCACGAGACTTAGCGGCGTTCACGGTCGAATCGGCTGAGAATAGTTTGAGCGGCACCTTCAACGCACTCTCACCACCTGGTCGATTCTCGATAGGTGATGTCATCAATGCTTCGGTCCAATCGGCTAAGACCACAGCCTCAGTCGATGCCGAGCCCGTTTGGATCCCCTCTTCTGTGCTTGATGAACAAAAAGTAGCGCCATGGTCGGATATGCCGGTATGGGTGCCATCGGAAGGCGACAGCGCCGGCTTTGCCGCAGTCAGCGCTAGCCGCGCTGTGAGCGCCGGCTTACGTATCCGACCCATACTCGCGACGACGACTGATACGCTTCGCTGGCACCTGTCACGGCCGGAAGCGGAGCAAGCAAAACTGCGTGCCGGAATCTCGCCTGAACGAGAACAAGATGTACTGAGGTACTGGGCGTCAAAGAAAGGGGACTGATGTCATGCGCTGGATCCTCGCACTGCTTAAATGGATTAGCGGCTTAGTTGCACTGGCCGTCGTCTCGATCGGGGCGTACGTGTTCTGGTTGAGTGGCTCAGCTCATCAACCCACTGGCGTGCATCGTTTCAGCGACTATCAGGCGAGCGAGGGGCCGATTCTCGTTTTCGGTGGTAACCGAGGAACCGGGCTTGGCATCGTCAAGGAACTGCGTGCACGAGGCGAAACCGTAACGGTCGCTGTGCGTAGCACCTCGAATGTGAGCGATCTGGAAGCGCTGGGTGTCGATGTAGTAATTGCCGATGCGCTTCAGCCTGAGACGGTTGATTTCGCAGTTCGATCGAAACCCTTCGTTGCCGTTATTTCGACTCTCGGCACTTCGCGCGGCGAACAGAGTCAGCGGCCGGATTTCATCGGCAATCGAAATGTGATTGATTCGACCAAAGCGGCGGGCATCACAAGAATGTTGCTCGTCACCGTGATCGGTGCCGGCGACTCAATCGAGGCGGCGCCACTGCCGTCACGCCGATTCCTCGCCGAGGTCATCGAGTTGAAAACGCGCGCCGAAGATCACCTACGTGCGAGTGGGCTCAATTACACGATTATCCGCCCAGGCGGTCTCACTGATGGGGCACAGAGTGACGAGGCTTATCTGGCCGAAGACGCAGCAACATTCAGCTTTATCGCAAGAGCAGATCTCGCCAAACTTGTCGTCAATGCGCTTGGCGATCCAACGACGATCGGCAAAACTTATTCTGCTTATGATCCAACGCGGAAAACCATGGCGACGATGTTTCGAGATCGGTAACTTTGATTTGAGCCGCACATCACCACGGTAGTTCGCTACCGTCATACATCCAGTAGCGACCTGCCATCGTTTCGTCGAGACGAGCGATCAGATCTTTCATTCCACGCGCACTGGTTGGCGCATCGATGTCGGCATTCGGGCCGCCCATGTCAGTACGTACCCAACCTGGATGCAAGGCGGTCGCTTTGATGCCATGGCTCTTGGCGAGATCAATCGCCATCGAGCGCATGATCGCATTCACCGCAGCCTTGCTAGCACGGTAAGCGTAGAGCCCGCCAATTCGATTCTTTTCGATAGAGCCTAGAATGCTCGTCAAGGTCACGATCTTTTTTTGCTGCGAACGTGCGACGTGCTCCACGAATGCCTCGGCCATCTTCATCGGACCGAAAACATTGATACGAAATACGCGTTCCCAATCTTGGTAGTCTGAGCTTCCGAACTTGCCGAACTGCAAGCCTTGCTCCGCAAAACTACCATGACCCATCGTACCGGCCGAATTGATAAGAACGTCGATGGCGAGATTCGATATGGTCGCCGCCAGAGTCTCGATCGAGTTGTGGTCTTCCACATCAACTCGCTGCAGATGCAGCGTGTGGTCATAGGCCTTTTTCAGGGCCTTTACATCGCCGCTCGCAGCGGCAGGATCACGCATACCGGCGTGAACCACCCAGCCATCGGCTAGATACTGGCGTACGAGTTCGAGTCCGAGCCCTCGCGAGGCGCCCGTGATGAGCAAAGTTGGCACGTTCATATCACCCATGGACGAATCGGTCCGACGAATCTACGCTTGCCGCCCCCGAAACGTCACGAGATCTCGTTGCCATGAGCCACCCTGCGACTTACGCGAAACTGGTGATCCAGAAGCTGACGGGCGACTTTCGTAGTTCGACGGGAGTGGCTACCGCAGCGTGGCAGGAGCCCGGTCGCGGACAGGTCGTGATCCGCAATCGGTACGCAGGCTGTAATGCCATCTTCGACAAGAACCTCTGTCGTAATACGGTGCGGTACGTCGACGTGAAGCCGCCATTCGACATGGGGATCGAATCTGTTGGCCATATCGTCGCGGTAGGCGAAGGAGTCACAGGCCTCGCGGAAGGAGATGCTATCGCCACCTCCAAACTCGGAACGGGATACCGCGAATATCAGGTTGCCGACGTATCACGCGT
The DNA here is from genome assembly GCA_049455235.1 of Steroidobacteraceae bacterium. Lineage (GTDB taxonomy): Bacteria > Pseudomonadota > Gammaproteobacteria > Steroidobacterales > Steroidobacteraceae > UBA964. The sequence goes on along the minus strand of JBMTZD010000018.1, from coordinate 33,749 downwards.
GATTCGGGTGCGCGAAGCTAGCCCCCAAATCCTAGCGCTGATTCCGTCGGGTATTTCGGCGATGGTAGGCCTTGAGCGTATCGGCGAAGTGCGCTCGGGCGACGTCGTGGCCGTATCAGCCGCCGCAGGTGGTCTCGGTCATTTCGTCGTACAAATTGCGAAGCTCGCCGGCTGCCATGTGATTGCCATCACCTCGGACGACACCAAAGCCCAGGCTTTGAAGCAACTCGGCGCCGATCGCGTCATCAACTATCGCAAAGAAAATTTGGCCGATGTTTTCACTCGCGAGTATCCCAAGGGTCTCGATGTCGCCTACGACTCGGTCGGCGGAAATATCTTCGACACGTTCGTAGATCATCTGGCAATGCGGGGACGACTCGTGGTCAGTGGCCACACCTCGGACTTCGACAAAGAAGTCGAGTTCGTCCCCCACCCGCGGGTGTACCGAAAGCTTTATTGGAAGTCGGCTTCGATTCGGGGATTCCAGAATCAAACCTTTCCGGAGTTTTTTGCAGAGGCTGCCGACCGTATCCTCGACCTGCATTACCGGGGGCGTCTGCAGGCTTGGGTCGACCCAACTCCTTTTCATGGGTTAACGCAGGTGGCAGACGCCTCCGAGCACCTATTGGCTGGTCGTAACCAAGGAAAAGTGGTGATCGCACTGTAGTAACGAAGCAACCTTGTTTTGGACGCTCCCTCTGTTAGATTACGGGAGCGCTATACGTATTTTCCGTAGGATTTTATGTGTGGCGTAAACGGGATCAACAAAACCAGAAGGGACCCATTCAATGTCGAATCGTCGTTTGCTGCCTTTGGGCTCGTCGCGGTTCCGATCAGCGCCGTTGCCCAGAATGAAACCTCCACCTCAACTCTCGAAGAAATCGTCGTCACCGCAGAGCGCCGTGAAGCCTCTCTGCAAACCGTGCCTGTTCCCGTGACTGCGATCACGGCCGAAGCTCTCGAAAACAAACAGGTCACCGAGGCAAAGGATCTCGCGCGCTATGCGCCGAGCCTCAAGATGTTCAACAACATCACCACGCCGACCAATCTGTCGCCGTCATTACGTGGTTCGCTGCAGCAAGATGCGTCGCTCGTGGTCGCAGAATCACCTTTTGGCATCTATGTTGATGATGTCTACATTGCACGCCTGAACGGCAACAACATCACCCTCGCCGATATTGATCGTGTCGAGGTTCTGCGCGGACCTCAAGGAACGCTCTACGGACGCAATACTTTGGCTGGAGCGATCAAGTTCATGTCGCGCGCTCCTGATGCCGATGGCTGGACCAACTTCAGCATCGGTGGCGGTAACTACGACCAACAGCGAGTCAGCTTCAGCGTCGGCAATGCGATCGGCGACGGCTGGGCCGCTTCTCTCTCTGGTTTGTACACGAACAAAGACGGGCAGTTCCGTAACGTGCACCCGACCAAGGCCGAAGAAACCGGTCTTGAACGCAACTACGCCGGTCGCGTGAAGTTGCGTTACACCGGCATCGAGAACCTCGATGTGACGGCCTCCTTGTCATACGCAGATGCCAAAAACGATGGTGGACAACTGATCCCGGCATCGACGCCTTCAGTGCCTTCGAATAAACAATTCACCTCTGACGATCTTGTGCCGCAGTTTGGTCGTTATGCGTTAAACACGCCGAATATCGCAAGACCCAATCTCGCCAATTACCCCTACGGAAAGACTAAGCAGCAGATCGCATCGATCAACGTTGCCTACGATTTCGGCGACACACTGTTCCGATCGATCACTGGCTTTGTCAAAACTGAAGACGCGTTCACCAACGACTTCAGCGGTAACGGCAATATCATGGCATCGAACATCGCTAGCGCGGAACAGCTGAGCGAGGAATTGCAGCTCCAAGGATCTGCGCTCGACGGCAAATTGAACTACTTGCTCGGCGTCTACCTCTTTGGCGAAGAAGCGACACAGAATTTCGCTTGGAACTCCTATCTGCCGGGCGTCTTCCCGATCCTGCCGGTGTCCACCAGTGCCTTGAAGATCAAGACGAACTCCGTTTCGGCCTTCACGCAACTCGATTACATGCTGACAGATGCCCTGAAACTGACCGGTGGTATCCGTTACACCAAGGACGAAAAGCGTTTCGACATGCTTTTCCGTGGCTTGCTGCCGCCCATTACGCCGCTGACGGGCCTCGTCGATCTCGATAACTCGTACTCTGAAATCTCACCCCGTCTCGGCATCGATTACAAAGTCGCAAGCGATAACGAGAACATCGATAGCATGCTGCTGTATGCGTCAGTCGCGAGCGGCTTTAAGTCGGGCGGATATAACGGCATCGCGATCTTCGGATTTAACGATGCGCTCACACCGTATGCACCGGAAACCAACACCACTTACGAAGCAGGCATCAAGACGGACCTGCTCGGCAGTCGACTGCGCGTCAACGCCAACTACTTCCTGCAAAAAGCGGATGATCTGACGTTGAATGCCACCGTCATCCTGCCGAATGGAACGGCTACCTTCCCGGTTCAAAATGCCGGTAAGGCGACGGTGCAAGGTCTCGAGCTCGAAGTCACGGCCATTCCGACAGACGGTTTGACCGTCTTCCTGAGCGGCACCTTCGCGATGGATGGAAAGTATGACGAGGTTGCACCAAGCAGTGCGCCGGCAAACTCGTTAAAAAACTTTGGCGTCAACCCGACCGTTCCACAGACCCCTTCCAGTTCGTTCACGATTGGTTTCGATTATGGTCTTGATACGGAACTGGGGCGCTTGAGTTTCGGTGCCGACTGGTTCCAAACCGATGACTACATCACGAGTGCGACCAATGACTTTCGAGTCAAGGGTTATGGTCAAGGCAACGCGTTCGTAAACCTCGCCTTCAGCGAGGCGTGGTCGGTACGAGCTTCGGCCAAAAACTTCACTGATGAGTACGTCATCCAGACGGGTTCGCGCGGTTTCCTCGGCGGTTTCATTCCGATTCGCCCGCGTGAATATTTCTTGTCGGTCAATTACAAAGTCGATTAATTCTCGCGCTGCAGGCGTGCGGCCACACATTGGTCGCACGCCTGCCACGTCGGCGCCAAAGGCAGCGCTATCACCTTACGATCTAAGGATCCCGTCTCGGGCGTCGATCCAAGGTGATACATGAACGAACTGCTGAAGGCCTATCCGCAACTCTCTTCGGATACGCTGGCGTTTCTATCTCGGAAGCATGGTCACTTCATCAACGGCCGCTACGAGCATGGCGGATCGAATGACCCGATCGATATCCACGACCCGGCGACAGGGTTACGGATAGCGCAATGCAGCGCCGGCGGCGCTGCGGAAATCGATGCTGCTGTCAAAGCAGCCAGAGCGGCCTTCGAGGGGCCTTGGTCGAAGTTCACTGCGGCTCAACGTAGCGTCGTACTGTGGAAGATTGCCGATCTCATCCAGGTCAATTTCCAACAACTGTGCGAACTCGAAATCCTCGACAACGGGCTCCCCACACCGCTCGCTCAGTATGTGTGCGGGATGGTGGTGCCGGAGTTCTTCCGCTACTACGCCGGCTGGCCTACCAAGATAGAAGGATCAACGCTGCCAGCGGCACCACAGGGAAAACTCCCAGGTGAAGCCATTTCATTCACGCTTCGCGAGCCCATTGGTGTCGTCGGCGCTATTACGCCATGGAACTCGCCGTTACCCATGGTGATGTTGAAGCTCGCACCCGCTCTAGCGACTGGGTGCACGCTGGTATTGAAGCCAGCTGAGCTCACACCGTTAACGGCAATGCGCCTCGCGGAAATTTGCCAAGAAGCCGGTGTACCCGATGGGGTCGTCAACATCGTCAACGGCTATGGCGCTACGGCTGGCGCTGCTCTTGCCGCCCATCCAGACGTCGACAAGATTGCCTTTACGGGCTCAACGGAAGTCGGCCGATCGATCGTGCGTGCGGCCGCTGGTAACCTCAAAAAAGTCTCACTCGAGCTCGGCGGAAAATCTCCCGTCATTGTCTTCCCCGACGCGGATCTCGAGCAGGTGATTCCCGGTGCCGCACGTGCCTGCTTCTTTCTGCAAGGTCAAAATTGCATGGCCGGCACTCGACTTTTCCTACATGAGAAAATTCATGACGCAGTCGTCGACGGCATTGCGGCTATCGCACGCTCGATGAAACTCGGCCCAGGTCTAGATCCCACATCCGAATTCGGGCCATTGATCTCGGCGAAACAGCGCGAGCGTGTGGAGGGCTTTGTCGAAGCAGGTCGAAAGGAAGGCGCCGAAGTCGTCTGCGGTGGCAACTCACCGACTCGGCCTGGCTACTTCTTCGAGCCAACGATACTCACCCAAACGACGCAAAACATGACGCCAGTCAAAAATGAAATTTTTGGACCGGTGCTCTGCGTTCATCGATTTGGTGATGATCACCTAGAACGCGTCGCACTCGAAGCCAACTCCACTATCTACGGACTCTCCGGTAGCGTCTGGACTCGCGATCTCGGGATCGCAATGCAGATGGTCCGCAAGATCGACTCGGGACAAGTCAGCGTCAACATGCACGCCGCCCTCGATCCTGCGATGCCCTTTGGTGGTAACAAGCAATCCGGTTGGGGACGCGAGTTTGGCAAAGAAGGCCTTGAGCCCTATCTCAAAACCAAAGGCATCTCGATGACTTGGTGAGGCGGTGAGAGCCTGCTTCTCGTCACTTCCGAATCACCATGAACACGCGGCTGGCGCCGTGGCTCCGCCGTTCTGCGAGTTTAGTAATCGTTGATATTCGGGATCACTGCTGAGCAGTAATTTTGCGGCGCAACGAAGCTCATCGACTTGCGCAGGCTTTAAGCTGAAGGTGGTCTCGATCTGAGTCATTTCTCTGAATCGAGGGTGCTCACGCAATCGATCAAGACTCAGATCGATGAAATACAAGGCGTTCGCTGAATTGTCCGGCGACAAGCGTGTAGCCCAACTCGCCAAGGTCTCTTTCAACAAGGCTTTACTCTCAACTGAATACCGATCCATCGGTACGGTGCCCACCAGCTTAAGCATATCGATAACGTCAGGTGGACTACGTCTGCCGGCGATACGAGTCCATTGGGTATCGGACGCGTTCAAGGTAATAAAAACCACCTTGCGAATCCCGCTACGCTGCAACACATTTTGAAAGTGCAGCGCATCGTCACTGTCTGTCAGCGCATCGAGCGTCGAACGGACGCCGAGGTTGTCGCTGAGGGCGCCATCCATCAAATGAAGATATCCATACGTCTTTGAATCACTCCGCGCGAGCATCGTTTCTGCCCGAAAATGCTCCCTCGAACTATGGTCTCGAGACTCGACTGCACGCAAAGTCCAACTCGGCATCCGATATCCACAACGGCCTGCGCTATTTCGGATCGTGATGGGTGACAGCACAGCGGGCACAGAGGAAGAAGCGGCGACAGCTCGACTGATTGGAAACTTCGCCAGATCTAGACACAGTAGATCAAAAGTGTCTTGCGTAAATTCGAAGCGGCCTGCAATACCGATATCGGTTGCATTGATGACGAGAAACGGCCGATCCGCTCGATCGATTAAAGCGCTATATTTGATTCCATCGAATAGGTTTTTATCGAGATACTCAGCGTAGAAATCACCACGATCATAATTTTTTGATGACAATCGAAACCAGCTTCGCGGGTCAAATAAAACCGCACGGCGCACGTCAGCGGCAAAGTCTCGATAGAGAAAATCCCTCGGAAATTGCTCAAAAATCCGATCGCCATACAGAACAAAATAGGCTGCCGGGATTGCGCCACCCGATACGGCTGAGATGACATCAACCTCATCCAGCATCCGCCGTAATTTTCCGTCGTACTGAATTTGATCAGTCGCCAGTTGCTCCAAAACTCCGAAAGCCATCGCCGAGGCTCGCAGACCTCCCCCCGACAAACTGACGATGACGAGCAAATCGTCTTTAGGGCGACTCGAAACCGCTTTAGCGAGACGATAACCTTGTGTTTCGTCCACTTGTGAAATCGAATCGCCAAGATAAGCAACGGACGTTGTGCATGCCGCCAAAAGCGGCAACAACAGCACTGCAGCGCCAAGCTTGAAACTACGGAGCAACATCCCCTCTCGGTCGCCGGGTGCGCGACAGATAATCGGCGATACCTTCGAGTTCAGTTCGTTGCAGCTCGCGCATGAGTGGCGCGTGTGTTTTCGAGAGCCGTGGGCGCCGCCCTTCCACCACATCGATAAATTGTCGAATCAGATACTCAGGATGCTGGCCGGCTAAGCGCGCGATACCGCGATCTGCGTTGCCCTGGCCCGTCGCTCCGTGACACGTTTGGCACCGCTCGAAATACACCCGCGCACCGCTCGCCAAAAACTCGCCTGACCCGTGTACCGTCGGACCCATCGGCTGCAGTGACGCAATCAGAGCGGCAACATCGGCAAGGTCTTGCGGAGTCTGCATCACTTTCAGTCGCGAGACATGTTCCATGCGGATATCCCAACGCTCTGCATGGCGATAATCGACAAGCTGTCGAAGCAGCACCGGATAGTGCTGAGAGCCGATCACAGGCACGGAGCCATCGGGCAAACCCGAGCCGTCAACTCCGTGGCAAGCCGCACAGGTTGCAAAAATTTGATCCCCACGACGTGCATCGGGCACGGCCGCTGCTGCTGCTCGGTACTCCGCCAGCGCATTCGTCGCCGGCGAAGCTAATGCGTGAGCCGAGGCGAGCAGAGCGACTAAGAACGCAGGCAAATAGCTGAGACTTCGCACGCCCATCGTTACCAAATTCCGCTGTTCGACATCGAAGCCCAAGGTTCGGTTGGCGGTAAAGCAGGGCCTTGCTGAAGTAGTTCGACGGATATGCCATCGGGGGAACGCACAAAGGCCATACGACCATCGCGTGGCGGTCGCAGGATTGCGACACCGTGATCAACTAGACGCTGACAACTGGCATAAATGTTTTCAACGCTGTAAGCCAAGTGACCGAAATTGCGGCCGCCTTCATAAACCTCGGGATCCCAATTGAAGGTCAACTCGACTTGCGCGGCGTGATCACCCGGTGCCGCGAGAAACACCAAGGTGAACCGCCCCTGCGGCACGTCCTTGCGCGAAATCTCCTCAAGACCCAGCGCTCCACAATAAAAGGCCAGTGAACGATCGAGATCGCTCACCCGTACCATCGTGTGCAGATACTTCATTCAGAACATTTCCGACGGGCCAGGTGCTGCTGCTGCCACAGGCGCATGTCTTGCCACGATGTGATCACCCGTGATCATGGCGTCGTACGACTGCCCCGGTCCAACCATCGGATAAACGCCCGCGTCTGGATCGATGATTACCTCGAGGAAAGCAGGCCCCGGATAGCGAATGAATTCTTCGACGACGCGCGGCACATCCTCCTTTCGATCGAGGCGGACGGCAAAGGCGAACCCATCAGCTTGCGCCGCCTTGACGAAATCTTTTTTATGCAATGACTTGTCGCTGGCAGACAGCCGACCTTTGAAGAACAGCTTCTGCCATTGCTTGACCATGCCGTCGCCAAAGTTGTTGAGAACAACCACTTTCACCGGCAGATTGTAGGTCGTCACTGTCTCGAGATCACCGAAATTCATTCGAATTGATGCATCGCCATCTATGTCGATGACCAGTGCTTTCGGATCAGCGAACTGCGCACCGATGGCTGCCGGAAGGCCAAAACCCATGGTGCCCATCGAACCCGAGGTCAACCACAACCGTGGTCTGCAGAAGTCGAAATACTGCGCAGCCCACATTTGGTGCTGCCCCACGCCGGTGGCGATGATCGCCTGCCCCTGCGTCAGGCGATTGATTTCTTCGATCACATAGTAGGGCTGAATCAACGCGCTATTGCGATCGTAGTTCATCGCGTGGCGGGTACGCAGCGCCTCGATTTCACGATGCCACTCGGAATAGTCGGCAGAAAACCCTGTCTTGCGACCGAATGCCGTCAAAGCTGCGATGGCATCGGGCAATTGCCCAACATGACTCCAATCAACCTTCTTAACCTTGTTGATCTCGGCGCGATCGATATCGATGTGCGCGATTTTTTTGGCGCGCGGCGCGAACTTATTGGGCACGCCCGCGACCCGATCATCGAATCGTGCCCCGATGGCGAGCAACAGGTCACAATCTTCGACCGCATAGTTGGCGAAAGCGGCCCCATGCATGCCCAGCATGCGCATAGAGAGCCGATGCGTCGTGTCGAAGGCACCGATGCCCATCAAGGTGGTGACGACTGGAATTCCGAGTGTCTCGGCAAATTCGGTCAACGCGGCGGAAGCCTCGCCGTTGATCACACCACCACCGGCGTAAATCAGCGGGCGCTTGGACTCGCGCAACATGGAGAAAAATGCCGCCGCTTCATCATCTTCGATACCCGCATGCGTCGTTGCGAAGAGGCGCTTGCGATAGCCCGGCACTGGCAACGTGCCCTCGCCGCGAAAAGTGCCCGACCAATTCTGGACATCTTTGGGCACATCGATGACAACCGGACCCGGACGCCCCGTACGCGCAATCTCAAAAGCGGTACGCACCGTGGCCTCGAGCTTCTCTGGCTCAGTAACCAAAAAGACATGCTTGGCGACCGAGCCCATGATGGCCGACACAGGCGCCTCTTGAAATGCGTCAGTACCGATCGCAGCCGTCGGGACCTGACCACAGATGACGAGCATAGGAATCGAATCGGCCATCGAGTCACGAACCGGAGTGACCGTATTCGTCGCACCAGGACCAGAAGTCACCAGACAGACGCCAACCCGGCCGCTCGCGCGCGCATAACCTGCCGCCATGAAGCCTGCGCCCTGCTCGTTGGCTGGCACGATCAGCGGCATCTGCTCGCCACCACTATCGGCTTGCGCTTGGTTGTGCAAAAAAACGGCATCGTAGGTGGGCAAGATCGCGCCGCCGGAATAACCGAAAACAGCGGTGGTGCCCTCATCGACGAGAACCTGCACGATCATCTCGGCCCCCGTCATGACCATGCCTGCCTTCGGATGACGCTTGGAGACGGTCTTGGAAGCATTGGACTCAGACATAGGTAAAACCCGAGAGAAAAACCGGCAGGGGGGTCTTTCAGACTACCAGTTTGACCGCTTCGTGCAATATGCTTCACGACAAGCCCATGAGACACATCATCGCTATCCACCTGCAAAACGAAGCCGGCGCCCTGACACGGGTTGCGGGCCTTTTCTCTACACGCGGCTACAACATCGAATCGCTGTCAGTCGCGGCGACCAACGATGCGACGGTCTCACGCATCACGCTCGTGACGCGAGGGTCGGATTCGGTGGTGCAGCAGATCATCAGCCAACTTAACAAGCTCATCGATGTCGTCAGCGTCGAAGACATGACGCAGGGTGAGCACATCGAGCGCGAACTAGTACTGCTCAAACTTAAAGTGCGGCTAGAGCAGTCTGATGCGGTGCGCGGCTATGTCGTCCGCGCCGGAGGTCGGGTACTTGACCCCGCTAGCGATGGCTTCATTGTTGAACTGACGGCGAGCGAACAAGAAGTCGACCAATTCGTCACCGATCTCGGAAAAGGCGCCGAAATTGTCGAAGTCGTGCGCAGTGGCGCACTCGGTATCAGTCGACTCGAACGCGCTCAGCGCTCACGCCGAGACTAACGGCCGATTTAGCGGTTCCAATACAGCGCGGATCAGCGCGGGTATTTCGACGGGTCGGCGCGAGTGCGCATCGACGTAGACATGCACGAATTTGCCGGTAGCCGCCGCCCATTCGGCATCTTGTGCAAAAACGCCCAAACGATAAGTCACACTGCTTCGACCCAAGCGCTCGACCGCCAGACCGATCTCGAGAGGCTGAGGGAACGATAGCGATGAATGAAATACGCAGCCGGTCTCAGCGACGATCCCGATCTGCGCCAAGGATCGCGTGTCGGTACCGGTCGTTTCGATGAGAAAGGCGTTGACCGTCGTGTCGAAGTATTCGTAGTACACAACGTTGTTGATATGCCCGTAGGCATCGTTATCGAGCCAACGAGTCATCATCGGCCGGAAATACGGGAACTCGTTGCGATGTGGGATCACGGGGCGGGTACTCATGACCACTGCATTGTCGCCCGCTGCCCGGACAGTTGCCAGCACCAGCGTGAGCAGCGTAGCGTCGAGATATGAAAACTCGCGCTGCCATCCTCGTTCGAACGGGCGCAACCGCGCCCTATGCCGAATCCCGTCCCCTCGAAATCGCCGACGTCGATCTCGCACCGCCTGGCCCTGGTGAAGTGCTCATCAAGATGAAGGCCGCTGGACTCTGCCACTCCGACCTCTCGGTCATTGATGGCAATCGACCGCGGCCGCTACCGATGGTTCTCGGCCACGAAGGTGCGGGTGTCGTCGAAGAGGTCGGTAGCGGTGTCACTGACCTCGTCGTCGGTGATCATGTGGTCACTGCATTTGTACCCAGTTGCGGAACCTGTCAGCCCTGTCACTCGGGTCGCCCTGCACTATGCGAACCCGGCATGGTTGCCAACACTGCCGGAACACTACTGAGCGGCGCGCGTCGGTTACGACGGCAGGGAGCAGACCTCAATCACCATCTCGGCGTATCGGCATTCGCGGAATATGCGACGGTCGCTCGTAATTCGCTCGTCAAAGTCGACCGGTCATTGGGCTTTGCCGAAGCCGCTGTTTTTGGCTGCGCGGTCATCACAGGCACCGGGGCAGTCATCAACACCGCCGATTTGCCGCGTGAGCGCACAGTTGCAGTCATCGGCTTAGGTGGTGTCGGACTGGCGGCGCTGCTCGGCGCCCGCTTGCGCGAAGCCACAACGCTCGTTGCAATCGATCTGTCGGACTCAAAGTTAGCCATGGCCCGCGAGCTAGGAGCAACGCATACATTCAATGCAGCCGACCCTGATTGCGCCGAGAAGGTTCGCGCACTGACGTCAGGGGGTGTCGAGTTCGCCTTCGAAATGGCCGGTGTCGTCAAGGCGATGGAGCTCGCCTATCGCATCACGCGGCGTGGTGGGACGACCGTGACAGCAGGTCTCGCCCATCCGCAAGCCCTGTTCTCGATACCTCAAGTGGGCATCGTGGCCGAAGAGCGAACCATCAAAGGTAGCTATCTGGGTAGTTGCGTACCGTCGCGAGACATTCCGCGATACATCGAGTGGTATCAAGCGGGCAAACTACCCGTCGACAAGTTACTGTCAGAAACCTTGGCGTTGGATGAGATCAATGAGGGGTTCGATCGTCTGGCGCGCGGCGAAACGCTGCGGCAAACATTGACGTTATAGCGAATAGAAATCGACCGCTCCGGCATCATAGTCATATAGCGTTCGCAACTCCGCCATGCCGGCTGTCAGCGCTTTAACCTGCTCGGCCGGCTCATCGCCAAAGTACAGATCAGCGCGTGCACGCGACATCACCAATGCCGACGTCACTCGCGAGATACGCGCATCTTGATAGCGCTTCAACAAAATCTCTGGGGATCCATCTGATTGTGCTGCTCTTCCAAGAACGGCTGCGTCTTCTAAAGCCATGACGGCCCCCTGCCCCGTGAAGGGTGGCATCGCATGAGCGGCATCACCCAATAGCGTGACACGCCCTCGCGTCCATGACGGCAAAGGATCCCGATCAAATAAACCCCACTTGTAGAGTCGATCGGGTGAGGTCAACGATAACAACTCGATAACTCGAGGCTCGAAATCAGCGAACTCCTCCAAGAGCTCTTCACGCGTGCTTCGAACGGACCATCCCTCTTCCATCCAAACGTCACGTTTGGCTATCGCCACAAAATTGATCAAAGATCCGCGCCGCAGCGGATAACGCATCAACATGCGTCTCGGGCCGAGCGTCATGCATAGCGGTGGATCAATCAAACTTATTGTGACCTTCTCCCCGGGGATCAAGCCGCGCCAGGCGACGTAGCCCGTGAAGTTCGCTCTGTCGGGGCCAAATAATTGGGCACGAACGCGCGAATGAATGCCATCGGCACCAATGACGTAGTCTGCGCTCTCTCTCCAGCCTGAACGGCAACACACCGAGATGCCATTGTCTGCCTCGACAAAAGAATCGAATTCCGCCGAAGTCATGACACATTCGTTATCGAATGCCGTCACGGCCGAGAGTAGAACTCGATGCAGATCCGCGCGATGCACATGGTAAAGCGGGTATCCATACCGCTCCCGGCTCCGATCTTGCGGCAATGTGACGAGATCTTCTCCCGTGCGATAGTGACGCAAGCTGCCCGCTGCGGGCGTGCTGCCGATCTGTGCAAGTTCATCTGCCAATCCGAGATAGGCGAGCGCTTTCGTTGCATTCGGCGTAATGCTCAAGCCGGCTCCGACCTCACCCAAAGAGGTGCTTTGTTCGAGGACTCGAACGCGATGCCCCGCACGCAAGAGGGCAAGCGCAGCCGCGAGCCCACCGATACCGGCACCGACGACGATCGTCGTTGGCGCGTCGCTAGTGGGTGGATAGTGTGTCATCTTTAAAGTTTGACTCAGCGGCGCTCACGAACTGGAACAGGAACGCTACAAAGATCAATCTTGCCTGCGGGCTGCAGATACCACTCGTCACGACGATTACGTCGTGATTCGATCAGAGCTGAAAAGGTCGGTGTGTCAGTACGTAATACTTCGATGGGCGTTCGTTCAGCCGGCAGCAGATCCACGGCAAAACGCAGTCGTCGGATCGAGATTCGTTGCTCCGCCTTGGCATAGAAGCCTAATGGCATCGTTCCGCGTGGCAACGCCGACAATAACTCCATGCCGCGAATGGCCCTGCCGACTACCGTGATGTTGCGATCGAGTTGTCGCGGCGCGTGTCCGATCACGGCATAGAGTTCGGCGGCGTTTCCAGAATCGGCGCCCGTATCGCGACCCACTCCAAGCGTGCCATAACAATGGGTCAACCACACCTTGCCTGCTCGTTCATCCATCGCCGCAGGGAATCCCTCAATGAATCCCACCTGCGGCGCGTAAACATCACCATCGGGCAGGCGAGTCATGCGCCAAGCACGATTCCAAGTCTGCTCAAACTCCGGCGCCAGTTTTGCTTTGGCGGAACCCAAAGGCTTGTTGCCCTCTGGGTCACCCCATTGAGTGACGAAGTTATCTTGAACCCGATTGATACTGAGTCCATCGAACCAGCCGGCCTGGGTCAAAATTCGTAAATTAGCGATGTGCGTTGGTGCGAAATTCGGTGCGAGCTCGAAAATGACTCGCCCTGCGTCGAGATCGAGATAAAGCGTCTTTTCAGGATCAAGCGGACGCCAATCTTCAGCAGTCGAGGCAGCCAGAACTGCCGCCATGGTGCCCGGCGGTGGTGCCTCATCAGCCGCGAGCGGCAAACTCGCCGCACAGGCGGCGACGGCCACAATGGAAACGAATTGGTGACGGAGCGCAGTAGGAATATTCATCAGATGATTCTAGCGCGCCCGTCCTTGTCCTAGACTTCACGCTATGAACATCGATGCAAAACGCAAAGCGGCAGCCGGCACGCTCGTCGCACCGCTCGCGGGACAGGGCAAACTCATGGTCCGCGTCGGTCGCGAGACCTCAGGTCGAGGTGGCAAGGGCGTCTCGGTCATCACCGGTCTGCCCCTGCCCCAAGCTCAGCTCGAAGAGTTAGCCAAGCAGCTCAAGAAACGTTGCGGTTGCGGCGGGACCGTCCGGAACGGTGTGATCGAGATCCAGGGCGACCAGCGTGACTTGCTGGTCGCGGAGCTGATCCGGCTCGGTTACCCGGCGAAGCGTTCTGGCGGCTGACGGGCTGCTGCCCTCCGCTCGATTGCTGTCGCACCGGTTGAGGATTCTTGATTTCGAACGACGGCGTCGGAAGAATCGGTATCGCGCGCCCCATCGTTTTCTCGATGTCACGCAAGAGCCCGACTTCATCGGGCGACACCAAGCTCACTGCGCGACCACTCGCACCCGCACGCGCCGTTCGGCCGATGCGATGTACGTAGTCTTCAGGAACGTTTGGTAGTTCGTAGTTCACGACCTGCGGTAGTTCTTTGATATCGAGTCCACGCGATGCCACTTCGGTGGCAACGAGTGCTGCGATCTGACCTGATTTGAAATCTTCAAGCGCACGAACTCGCGCCCCCTGACTCTTGTTGCCATGGATGGCGGCAGCGCGAATACCCGCACCCTCTAACTGTTGTGCAAGACGATTAGCGCCATGTTTGGTTCGCGTGAAAACGAGCACTTGATGCCAAGTGCCCTCGTTCTGCGCTCCATGGTCGAACAGATGGACCAACAAATGACGTTTGGCTTCCTTAGGAACCTTAAATGCCACTTGATCCACCCGCTCAGCAGTCGTGTTGCGCGGGGCGACTTCGACAGCAACGGGATTACGTAAAATTCTCGATGCCAACTCACGGATATCATCCGAATAGGTGGCCGAGAACATCAAATTCTGGCGCTGTGGCGGCAACAACTTGATGATGCGCTTGATCGCATGGATGAAACCCATATCGAGCATGCGGTCGGCTTCGTCCAAAATGAGGCATTCGATTTTCGACAGGTCCGCCCAGCCCTGCTCCACCAGATCAAGCAAGCGTCCTGGAGTCGCGATGAGAAGATCACAACCTCGGCGTAGCCCCTCAATCTGCGGCTTTTCACTGACGCCACCAAAGATGACTAACGAGCGAAGATTTTTATAGCGCCCATAGGCCTTGGCGTTCTCAGCAATCTGAGCTGTCAATTCACGGGTGGGGCTCAACACCAGCGCCCGTGGCGCATGACCTGTTGCAGCACCCAAACGCTGTAACACCGGGAGTACAAAACCCGCGGTTTTACCGGTACCTGTCTGGGCGCCCGCGAGAATATCGCGACCCGACAAAACGGCTGGAATGGCCTTGGCTTGAATAGGAGTAGGCGTGGCATAGCCCTTTTCGGCGACAGCACGCAACAGCTCAGGCTGAAGCCCGAGATCAGAAAATTGCATTGATAATGAGATCCGTAGTTGATTTGACTCGCGACACGGGCTAAGCCGTAGCGGTCAGTTGCGAGTCGTGTAATAGGGGCGCTGACCGCGCAACCCTTATTTTCTAGGACGAAGTATATACGACTACAAGCCTTTCGTCACGGCATTTGTCGTAACCGACTCATAATCACGAACTCGTCTGCAGACTCTCAAGCTCTTCCCAGCGCAAATACGCCGCTTCAATCTCTTCTGAAATCGACTGTAGCTCACTCAAGGTTTTTTTGATCTCGCTCTGATCACGTTCGTAGAAAGCCGGATCAGCGACCAACACATCAAGCGCTAATTTACGTGACTCCATACTTTCGAGCTTGGCAGGAAGTTCGTCGAACTCGCGCTGCTCTTTGTACGAGAGTCGCTTTTTCTTACTCGGTGCTACTGCGGATGTTGCGACAGACTCGTCTTTCGGATTTGGCTTTGCAGATTTGCGGGTGTGAAACGTGCTGGCCGATGCATCATGATTCTTTTTCCACTCTTCCCAATCCGACCAACCACCAACAAACTCGCGAACACCCCCCTCGCCATCCAAAACCAGCAAGCTAGTAACCACACGGTCCAGAAAACTACGATCATGGCTGACCAGCAATAGCGTGCCATCAAAACCTGCCACCAACTCCTCGAGTAGCTCGAGCGTGTCGATATCCAAATCGTTAGTGGGCTCATCGAGTACGAGCAGATTGGCTGGACGAGCGAAAAGCCGTGTAAGCAGTAAGCGATTGCGTTCACCACCAGAAAGCGCACTGGCGGGAGTCAGTAATTGGTCCGGTCTAAACAGGAAGTCTCTGAGGTAGCCAGAAACGTGGCGATTCTCACCGCCGATCGGTACGAACGAGTTACCGTCATTAACGTTGTCAGAGACGGACGCCTTCAAATTCAATTGCTCGCGCTGCTGATCGTAATAGGCAACCTCTAGTCGAGAACCGCGCCTAACTCGACCACTGGAGGGCTCAATGTCCCCGAGCAACAGCTTGATGAGCGTGCTCTTGCCTGCGCCGTTAGGTCCAACAATGCCGATCCGATCACCGCGCTGGATGCGCGTCGTGATGCCGCGCAGCACCTCGCGATCACCGAAGCTCACTGCCGCGTTTTCCGCCTCAAAAACCAGTTTGCCCGACTCGGCCGCTTCGGTAACCGCTAGCTCAACCTGACCGATGCGGTCACGCCGTACTTTTCTTTCCTCGCGCATCGCCTTGAGCGCGCGAACCCGACCTTCATTGCGAGTGCGTCGAGCCTCGACACCTTTTCGTATCCAAACCTCTTCTTCGGCGAGCTTCTTATCGAAAAGGGCGTTAGCCTTGGCTTCGATCTCGAGTTGTAGCGACTTTTTAGTGACAAAGTCGTCGTAATTGCCGGGCCACGAACTAAGCTTCCCGCGATCCAACTCCACCACTCGTGTGGCAAGGCGATTGACGAACATGCGATCGTGGCTCACGAACAGTAACGCGCCACGAAATTCGAGCATCACCGCTTCGAGCCATTCAATCGCTGAAATATCCAGATGGTTGGTAGGCTCGTCTAGCAACAAAATTTCTGGCTCGGAGACCAACGCACGACCGAGCAACACACGTCGTCGCCACCCACCCGATAACCCAGAAAAGGCTTGATCCGCAGGCAACTGCAGGCGCGAGATGATCGTATCGACCCGATGGCTATGCTCCCAACTCTCGCCGGGAGCACCAGCGAGACCGCCCGTCACCACCTCAAGCACAGTGGCTTCGGTCATCAAGTCGAGATCCTGCTCGAGCATCGCAAGGCGCGCACCCGGCTTAACCCAAACGGAACCATCATCAGGTCGAGTGATGCCGGCGACCAGGCGCAACAACGACGATTTGCCCTCACCATTACGACCGACGATACAAACGCGCTCGCGTTCGCCGATGTTTAAATCGACGTGATCGAGTAAAGGTCGCGAGCCGAAGGCCAGCGAAACGGCATCGAATCGAAGCAGCACTCTAGGAAAGTCTTAGGTCGAGTGTCGCAACGCAAGACCGTGCTGTCGGAAAAAATCGCACGCAGCCAAAAAAGCCGGTATCGCATCTTCCGCTCGATAAGCGGCACGGTAGTCAGCATGAAAACCATGCTTGGCTTGCGGGTAGACGGTGATCGAGGAATTCTTAGCTGCGCCTGATGCACCCTCCGCCCGCAATGCGGTACGCATGGCTGCGACCGAATCGAGAGGAATGCCCGCATCTTCGCCAGCGTAGAGGCCAAGAACCGGCGCACGTAGACCTGCGGCAACATCGATGGGATGCACCGGCTGCAACTCGCTCGGCTGACCGACGAGCCGACCATACCAAGCGACACCGGCGGCGATCGCGGAGGAATGGGCTGCATACAACCAAGTAATCCGGCCACCCCAACAGAAGCCGGTAATGCCAGCCTTGCCTGTCGCGCCCTCGTTTCGGGACCAAAGTAATGTCGCGTCCAGATCACTCATAACCTGCGCATCAGGCACTCGGGCGACGATCTCGCGCATCAAGGTTTGCATATCGGCAACAGTGCCAGGGTTTCCTTGACGAAAGAACAACTCCGGCGCAATCGCATAAGCACCCAGCTTTGCGAGCCGACGACACACATCGCGAATGTGCTCGTGCACACCAAATATTTCCTGCACGACGATGATCAAAGGCCATTCACGCCCTTCGAGCGGTCGAGCACGATAAGCCGGCAGCCGAGCATCACCAACGGGGATTATGACTTCACCCGCTTCGAGACCCTCGCTGCTGGTTTGAATGGTGGTGGCGCTGACCGGCACTGTGGCTGCGGCAAAACCGCCAATCAAAGCACCTTTGACGAAGTCTCGTCTGTCGACGGTCGACAGCGGCTGCAAGCTGCGTCGTTCACTCTCGAAAGTCATGGACTCTTCTCCAATGGAATCAGTACCTCGTTTCGACGCATGAACCAAGGCATGAAGGGCGCATCGTAACGAGCGATGATCGCGCTATCACCCGGTGCCGGTTGCAGATTGCGTGCTTGCAAGGCGCGGCGGAGATCTTGCTCGTGCTGCCTAAAGTTGTCTTCGGTCCATCGACCCGAATATCGCCATACCGCAACGGTTCGCGGCGGAACCTCACGAATGATGACGCGTTGATCGGTTGGCTTTGGCACCGTATCGCGGTTGTACTTGCGCGGCACGACAAAGCCCACACGATAAACTCCATCGCCTTTGGCCTGCTCTACAGGCGCGGTCATGGCAATTTTCTCGCCCTGTGATGCCTGCTCCACCGGCGCGGTCATGGCAATCTCTTCCTGTGTCGTGTTAGCTCCGCTGATGTAGCGAAAGAGTCGGCCGAACGCGATATTGCCCGCATTCATGAACCCGGCTTCAACCTCGGTCTCCGCGATCAAATAAGACGAGTACGCTCGAAGTTCGAACGACCCGTCCTGCTCGAGTACGCGATACTCGGGAACTTCTATGGCCATCGCAGGCCAGCTTGCCAACGCGAGTAACAAGCCGGCGAGTACATGGCGCAGACTCACACGACCTCAAAGAGACCAGCAGCGCCCATGCCGCCACCGATGCACATCGTGACGACGACGTGCCGCACACCGAGGCGCTTGCCCGCGAGCAATGCATGACCAACAAGACGCTGACCACTCATGCCATACGGGTGACCCACCGCGATGGCACCACCATCGACGTTCAATCGATCGTCGGGGATACCGAGCTTGTCACGGCAGTACAGCACTTGGACTGCGAAGGCCTCATTCAACTCCCAGAGGCCAACATCCTCGATCTTCAAGCCGGCACGCGCTAATAATTTTGGTACGGCGAAAACCGGACCAATGCCCATCTCTTCCGGCTCACAGCCGGCAACGGCAAAGCCGCGAAATACACCAAGCGGTTTAGCGCCTGTGCGCGCAGCCTCGGCCGCGCTCATGATCACGCAAGCGCCTGCGCCGTCCGAAAACTGACTCGCATTACCCGCGGCGACCGAGCCACCGGGAGTTGCCGACTTAATCTTCGCGATTGCCTCGACAGTCGTCCCCTCACGCAAGCCCTCATCCTGCGAGACGGTCACTTCACGCGTATACAACTTGCCGCCAGCAGCTTGATCGATACCCGCCATGCGCACCGTGATCGGTGCAATCTCGTCACTGAAGTGACCCGCAGCCAATGCAGCGCACGCACGTTGCTGACTACGCGCGCCGTATTCGTCCTGACGTTCACGCGAAATGCCGTAGCGGGTGGCAACGGTCTCCGCCGTCTGCAGCATGGAGTGGTAAATGGACGGCTTGTTTTTCTTGAGCCAGCCATCGAATGCCATGTGCATATTCACTTCGGCTTGCACGCAGGAAATCGATTCAAGACCTCCCGCAACATAGACATCGCCTTCACCGGCCATGACGCGCTGCGCGGCCAAAGCAATGCTCTGAAGACCGGACGAGCAGAAACGATTCACCGTGACGCCCGAAACCGATACAGGCAGCTCAGCACGCAAGGCGATTTGTCTTGCGATGTTGTTGCCGGTTGCACCCTCAGGAAATGCGCATCCCATCACGATATCTTCAATCGATGCGGGATCAATACCCGCTCTATCGACGGCGGCCTTCACGGCGTGTGCACCCAGCGTGGCGCCATGAGTCATGTTGAAGGAGCCCTTCCAGCTTTTTGCGAGCGGCGTGCGGGCAGTCGAAACGATGACGGCCTCGCGGCCAGAAGCGGCGCGGCTCATGCTGCACCTCCATTGAATGAGCGATTGTCGTTAGCGAGACGCGCGATCAGCGCAGCGGGTGCCCAGAAGTCGGCATCACCGCCCTCCTGCTCACCAAACTGGCGCATGCGTCGCGCGACCTCATACCATTTTTGTGATTCGGCGTAGTGCATCGGACCGCCGCGCCAAATGGGGAAGCCATAACCCATCAAGTAAACGACATCGATATCCGATGCGCGCTGCGCGATTTTCTCATCGAGGATACGGGCGCCCTCGTTGACCAAGGCGTATACCAGTCGGTCGACGATTTCGGCATCGGTCAACTTGCGTGTGGGCTTACCCGCCGCTTTACGCACCTCGTCGATCACACCCGCGACGACAGCGGAGGAATAGGCCTGACGATCACCTTTCTTGTAGTCGTACCAACCAGCACCGGTCTTCTGACCGAAGCGGCCTAGCTCGCACAGACGATCTGCTACGACTTGCGGTCGTTTCAGTGTGCCCTCCGCATACTGCCGCTTGCGGATATGCCAACCGATATCGTTACCGGCAAGATCGCCCATGCGGAATGGGCCCATCGCAAAGCCAAACTTCTCGATGGCCTTGTCGATCTGCTCGGGGCTTGCGCCCTCATCGAGCATCGCCATCGCCTGTGCAAAGTATTGATTAATCATGCGATTGCCGATGAAGCCATCGCAAACGCCAGAAACAACCGCCGTCTTCTTGATTTTCTTAGCTAGGGTCATCGAAGTCAGCAAGACGTCTGGCGCTGTTTTCGCACCGCGCACCACTTCCAGCAAGCGCATGACGTTCGCGGGACTAAAGAAGTGCAAGCCGATGACATCCGCCGGACGCTTCGTGCATGCGGCGATCTGATCGACATCGAGAGTGGATGTATTGGTCGCCAAAATGGCGCCGGGTCGCAGCACTGCATCGAGCTGTGCAAACACCTTTTGCTTGACCGTCATATCCTCAAAGACGGCTTCGATCGCAAGATCGACATCCGCGATCGCATCATATGACAGCACCGGTTTCAGCAAGCCCATTCGTACTTGCAGCTTGGTTTCGTCTAACTTTCCTTTTTTGACCTGGCCTTCATAAACGTCGCGAATTCGCTGTACGCCGCGATCGAGTGCTTCTTGGTTGAGCTCAAGCAGACGCGCCTCGATTCCTGCGTTGAGGAAATTAATGGCAATACCGGTACCCATCGTGCCGGCACCAATGATGGCGACCTTCGTAACAGCGCGCGGCTTTGTATCCGACGGTAGATCATCGATGCGTTGCGCTGCACGCTCAGCAAAAAAAATGTGCCGAAGAGCAGCAGAGACTGGACCATCCACTAGTTTCTTAAACTGAGCGAACTCTTCCTGCTGCCCCGCATCGAAACCCTTGGTGGCACCAGCTTGTAATGCATCGATGATCGCAAGCGGAGCGGGATATTCCTTAAATGCCGTCTTGGCGGTGTTACGAGCAAACTGACACAGAGCCTCCAGATCAGGCTCGCGCACCGGCAGATCGCGCGCTCGCATCAGAGGCTTACCTTCTTTGATAGCCGCAACAGCTTCTTCAGCCACAGTGATAGCCGCGCCCACAAGGTCGGTATCAACGATGCGCTGCAGCAGTGGCGATCCCTTGAAGAGGGCTACTGGCAACGGCTCGCCGGACATCATCACGTTGAGCGCGCCTTCAACACCGATCAAGCGCGGTAATCGCTGTGTACCGCCCGCACCGGGCAACAAACCGAGCTTAACCTCAGGTAAACCGATCTTGGCTGACGACAGGGCGACGCGTTGATGGCAACTCATTGCCAGTTCGAGGCCACCGCCGAGCGCGACACCTTCGATCGCTGCAACGACAGGCTTTTTCATCCCATCGAGCGCCGTGTTGATCGTCCAGAGAGTCGGCCCGCGAAGCACATCCGGACCGCCAAATTCTCTGATATCCGCGCCAGCACAGAAGGTGCCGTTGGAGCCAATCAACACCACCGAGTCGACGGAAGAATCGCGCGAGGCGCGCTCCAGCGCTTCGAGTAGCGGCGCTCGCAACGCATAACTCAGACTATTGACCGGTGGTGCCTCGAAGGCGATCACCGCCGTACGATTTCTTACGCTGTAGTCGACTTTCGCCATTTCGTCATACCTCGAAATAAATCTATCTATTGAGTCTGGATGCCGCCGGTTAGAACGATGCGCATCGCCGCTTCCACGGTCAGGTCGGTCGGTTCGATACGATCGCGAGGCAAGTAGAGAGTGTAGCCGCCAATTTGATAACTCATCGGCATATACACAGCGACGAGCTCATCATCAGTCCCGAATCCCGGTAGCGTCGCATTCTCCTGAGTGACGAAGCCGATCACCTTGCCGGGACCGAACTGCACCATCACCACGCGCTGCAGCTCATTACCCTTCTCTCCCACCTTCATCAGGCCGGTTAAATCACGGACGGCTGAATAGACGGTCTTGACCACGGGGATGCGTAAGATCAGTGATTCGCTGAATGTGATGATGCGGCGGATGACGTAGGCATTGACCAGCAAGCCAACCACGATCAGCACCACAAATCCGGCGATCAAGCCCATGCCGGGGACGTAGATTTCGGCAGGCATCCAAAGCTTGAGCGGACCGGAGAGCAGCGACTCTGTCGTCACTCCCAGCCAGTAGATGAAGTAGACCGTCAAGACGATAGGCAGGATGGTGAACAAGCCCTTAGCGAGCAGTCTCCCGACGGTCTTCATTTTCGTGCCTCGACAATTTTCCAGAGTGTTTCTTCGGAATAGAGCTGTTGCTCCTTCTCGCGCGCAACAGCGTGGTCGACACAAGTGACTTTATCTGACGCAAATCCCGCCTTCCGCGCGATGTCCATCAAGTCGATATGAGTCATGTACTGACCGAAAGTTTCGTTGTTGTTCCAACTTTCCCAGTTGTAGAGAAAGTTCTCGATGACGGTCTTCCCTCGCGGGATTTCCAGATGCAACATCAAGCCGCCGGGCTTAAGCAGCCGGTGGCACTCAGCGAAAATGTGTCGAAGTGCGCTGCGCGAGGTTTCATGCAACATGATGTGTGAAATCACTAGATCGAAACTCTCGTCCTCGAACGACGTTTGCTCGGCATTCTGCTGACTGAAATGCACAGCAACTCCAAGCGATTCAGCGCGTGCGTGGGCGTAGCGCAATTGCGGCGCTGCAACATCGATTGCATCGACGCGTGCCGTTTTGAATTGCCGCGCCCAAGGCAACGTGCTGTTGCCGATGGCACATCCCATATCGAGAATTCGAGTCGGCTTGAAGTCGGGATGCACCTTCAAAAAATAACTTAGCAATAAGTCACCAAGATATTCGTTACGCGGGCCCATCATGCCGTGCGAGTAAATATTGAGCCCAAGATCGTAGATCGCACCCGCCGCAACATCGCCATCGACGAAATCGGTGTGGTAGCCACCCGGCTGAAGGTGAATGTCCACAGCCGTGTGGTAGCGAGGAATCGTAAGACCGGCGTTTAGCGTCAGCGAGCCTCGCTTGCGTGGTCGTTTCACGCGAGCATTGAGACGCGGCCATTCGCGCTCAACGGAATCGATCACGGAATCCCACATGCGCTGCTGACTGCAGCGCTGCAAGGCACTCCAAAACTGGTAGTAGGGGTGTCTCTCCATCACAGCGCGCACTTCGTTGTGATGTTTCGGCTTACGCCCGTGCTCACGCTCGAAGTCAGGCTCGACTCGATGACGATAGATCGCGTAATTGCCGGGCATTACGCGTCGGGCAAGATGCCCCCTTAATGCGCCAACGAAAGCCTGACGTTCACGCTCATCGTGACGCTCATCGGGCAGAAGGTCGTGGGGCGTGAGGCGGTGCGGCATCACGTGATGATCACCGCCCCGACCGCTCAATTCAACACAACTGAGGCATCACCGACGCCCACCGTCACGGTCACATCACGGGAGCCATCACCCTTGGTGTTGACGTTCGACGCAACCCCCGAGGCCTTAACGACGCTCGGCGTGCCGCGAACGGAAGCTTCACCCACACCAACCGTCAGCACGATATCGCCAGCACTGGCTTTGGCGGTACTCACATCCACATCACCAACACCCAGATCGACGCTGATCGTTGAATTCGGCGCAGAGAGATCGACTTCGCCGACCCCTAGATTGACTGTGACCTCCTCGGGCAGTTGCTTCGGCAGGAGGATCGTCCAGTCAGCGTCGACGTTGTCCTCGTTAAATTTCAAATGCAGGCGACCGTTGCTGGTTCTCGCGCTGATGTCTAAGCCGTCCACCGTCTTGAGCTTCCGCATCAGTCCATGGCGATTGCCCTCCAAGTTCACCGTCACTTCATACGAATCCCCGGTTCCTGGACGAATTCGCACTTCCCCCACACGGTTGTCGACAACGAGGCGATCGATCCCGTTACTGGAGTACGTGTGCTTTACGGTTGCGGCATGGTCAGCTGCCAAAACAGGGGAGCTGATCGCCGTCATTCCGGCGACGGCGACGAGGGCAAAGAGAATTTTCACGATCTAGTACCTTGTTGAAAAAAGGTACTGTATAATAACACGCATGCTGATCGCCACAAAATTGGCTCCTCTGCGAAAGGGTCTATTGGAATTCGTCGTACTTCGCATCGTCGGCGGCGATCAGGTGTACGTCCCTGACATTCTCAAACGGCTGGCTGGGACGGAGTTTGCTACTCAGGAGGGCACGCTCTATCCCTTACTGAGCAAATTGCGCCGCGAGCAACTCGTCGATTACGAGTGGCGCGAAAGCGAACTCGGACCACCCCGAAAATACTACCGCCTCACCGAGGCGGGTTTACAGCAGCTCGCCTTGTTAGACGACTACTGGCAACGCATCAATCACACATTAACCCGACTTGGGTCGGCTCAGACCGGAAACTCCCACACATGAAACGCATTTCGATCACGGTCTCACTGAATCGCACCACCCTCTCGCTAGACGAACCGAGCTTCCTGCGACTTGAGAGTTATCTCGACGACGCTGCTCGAACGCTCGCTCAAAATCCAGATCGACAAGAAATCATGACGGATCTCGAGCAAGCAATCGCAGATCGCTGCGTCCATCGGCTCGGTACGAATCGATCTATCGTCACTTTGACTGAGCTCGAAGCCGTGCTCGCCGAAGTCGGAGAGGTACGCGACTTCGCAACCGACGCGATCGCGCCGGAAGCCACCTATGAATCGCGCGAATCAAGATCAAACGGTCGACGTCTGGAGCAGCTTGACGAAGGAGCGATCCTCTCGGGCATCTGCGCGGGTGTAGCCCGTTACTTTGATATCGATGTCATCTGGGTTCGCATCATCATGGTTGTGATGACGGTGCTCTCCGGCTTTACCGCCATTCTCATCTATGCACTGCTCATGCTACTGCTGCCGATCGCACCCGCCCCAGCAGGCTCGCCGCCGCTTGGAAAGGTTCCTGCCAAAATTCGCGAAGCGACTGCGTACGTGCGCTCGTTCTTCGAGCCGGCGAAAACCTGAAAGCTCGTTTCATCCGCTCGCTCGCCACCCACTGAGTTGATCTCTCGGGATCGGAACAGATTCTATTGACGTTGTGTACTTTGTTTTATAAAGTACTTTTATTGTATCACTTGAGCAGAGAAAGCCATGTCTAACGCACCCACTCCAAATGAAGATCTGTCCTTTTTGCGAGCGATGGCAGAATCAGGTCGCGACGCGCCCCTCATGGCAGGCCCGTACCTGATCGCAGGCGGTGGTTGGTTCGCGACAGCGAGTCTCATCCAATGGCCAATGATCCGTGATCTCGTTGGGCTGAGCGCAACGCAGGCAGCCTTAGCCTGGTTGATTGCGGCCGTAGGCTTTTCGGTACATCTCGCGATTCTGATCAGACGCGATCGCAGTAAAGTTGAGAACACCCATAATCGGGCCATCAACGCGGCTTGGACCGCCGTCGGTTTCGGAATCTTTGCTTTTTGGATGGGAACCGCCGTGATGGCCTATCAGCGTGGCGACGGCTTCTTGATGAATGTCATCAGCCTTCAAGTGCTGAGCGTTTATGGGATCGCTTGGCTGGTAGCCGCCGCGATGACCGGCCAATTTTGGATGAAGCTCACGGCTTTCGCGGCATTTGTAACGATCCCGATCCTGGGTGCCTTCGCAGGCACCGGCGAGGAATTTCTGATCTACGCAATCGCCCTCGTATTAACCGCTGTGGTGCCAGGCGTCAGGCTGGTACGCGAATCTCAGCGCGATTGATCGTGCCATCATGACGGCATTCGATATTCATACCATAGACGATGTTATTCACGGCCGACTGCGTCTAGGGATCATGGCTTTTCTCATCGGCGCTGATCGGACCGACTTCGTCACTCTCAAGCAGCACCTGCAGACGACAGATGGAAATTTGTCTGTTCATCTGCGCAAGCTCGAAGATGCCGGCTACGTCGAAATTGATAAGTCATTTCAAGATCGAAAGCCTCGCACCGAAATACGTTTGACATCCAAAGGTCGCAAAGCTTTCGTTAAGTATCTCGACTCCCTATCAAAGCTGATCAGCTGAACAACATTAGAACCGATAACGAAGGCCGATATCATAGCTTCGCTCAGGACCCACGTAGATTCCTTGTCGAAGGCTCGCAATGTATCGTTCATCCGCGAGATTTTTGATGGTGGCACCAAACTCCAATCGATCATTGAGCCGATAGAGCATGCTCAGATCGGCAATGGTGTAACTGTCAATTTCACCCGTAAAGAACCCGCTCAGATTTTCTTTGATTTCGCGCGTGTTCAGCACGTCCGTAAACTGCGCTCCGGTGTGATGCACGCGAATCGAACTGCGTAACGGCCCGCGTTCATACGAGACCGATAAGTTGGCGATCCACTCTGGCGTGTAGGGCACGCGATTGTCATCGGGCGTCGTGAGAGCTCCAGTGCGCGAATACCGGTCACCGACAAATTGAGCGTCGGCAATGTACGTCAAGTTCGCATCGATGGAAAATCCACCGCCGAGACGAGAGCTAACGCCAAGCTCCAGACCTTGATGCAGCGTCTTGCCGCCATTAGTGACCTGAAACTGGCTGTTGCTATTAGCCGGGATGATCTGGTTGTCGAAATCCATGCGGAATGCCGTCGCTTCGAAGTCGAGAGTGCCTGCTGCCCCTCGAATACCGACCTCCATATTGATCGAACGCTCCGCGTTCAAGTTCTGATCGTCGAGGCCATTGAGCGCATCGCCATTGAGCGCCGGGGAAAACGCCTTGTAGGCATTGGCAAAGCCCTGTAAACGATCCGAGAAACTCCATACGAAACCGATGCCTGGCAACAACTCCGTGTTGTCTGTCCTCGCGCGATTGTCTTGGGCAGCCGCTTGACGCAGATCATGTCGTGTTTGCTCGTAGACTTCGGCTCGTAGCCCCGCTGTCACCGCCATACGATCGGTCAAGACGAAGCGATTTTGCATGTGGAGCGACCAACTGTCGGCACCATCGATAACGTCGCGATTGACGGTGCCGCTGCGTGGCGTACCACGAGTCGCAGCGACAGTGACGTCGTGCATTTCCTCGGACATGAATCGCAGACCGATCTCCGCTTCGTTCTCTATGCCGAAGGTGTCATGGCTTATAAACAGGCGGGTATCGATACCGTCCCGATCAAAGGAACGATTGTTGCCATTCAGATTGTCGGCATATACCCAACGGCGAGCGGCGGCACTCGCTGTGTTGTTCGTGGCATAACGCCAGTAGTCACGATAGAGCTCACTTCGAAACAAGATAGTGTTGATGCGCGCGCGATCGTTGATCGTCCACTCGTGACTTAGATCGATGGCACGACGTCCGGTGAGAAACCAGTCGTCAGGCGCCGGATTACGATCGCTGCCCGATTCGTATTCGGCAACGAAGACGCCACGATAGGAAATGTTGGCATCATTTTGATAGTCGGTGTACTTGACCCCGAGCCGTTGATTGCCGGCATATTCCAAGCCCGCTTTCAGCATGACATCGTGCATACTGAATTCTTTGCCCATGAACCCGTCGCTCGTCATGCGAGTGATGACAGCCCCAAAAGTCGCGTCGCCCGAAGCGGCTTTTCCGCCGGCCTCGACACTCCACTCGCGAGTATTGAACGAGCCGGCGTGCATACCGACTTGAACGCCAGGCTCGGGCGTCTTGGTCACGTAGTTGATAACGCCACCGATCGTGCTCGGGCCGTAGCGCAGGGAACCGGCGCCACGGAGGACTTCGATACCGTCCATGCGTTGAATGCGCGGGTTGTAGTACCGCCCGTTACCCACAAACAACCCGGGTGCGACCGGCACGCCGTCTTCGAGAATGAGCGTCTTGTAATCAGAGGAACTTAAGCCGCGGATGCCGATATTACCGACAATGGCGGTTTCTTCTTCTGGCTTGATCGAAACACCGGGCACGCCGCGCAGTGCTTCTTCGGTGGAGCGCGGTTGCTGGAGACGCAGCTCTTCCGCCGTTACCAACGTATTTGCGGCCGGTTGGCGCTTACGGTCCTCTGCCTTTGAGCCGATGACCAGGATCGTGGGTAGAGCGCTGCGTGCTTCTGCGATCTCACCGACATCGACTGACTCGGTCGCTGCCACGGCGACGGAGCCTGACAACAGCAGACTGGCCAACATCCAATTCGCTCGCAAGCCGTTAACTCGCATCTCTTTCTCTCTGGCTCGACCGCAAAATCCGCGGGAAACACAAGTTAGCAATCACAAATGCAAATAACAACGATTCGCGTTAACAAATCTGCAGTGCGGCTAATTTGACTGCTAAATGTAAAAGTTTTTTTACTATTTTCTTTTAATAGGCCATTTCTGGAACTAATATTAGACACAAGGAAATAAGAAACGCCCTTAGGAACCGCTAATGCGCACAAGCGACTTAAGCCCTGCTGAAAAACAAGCCTGGCCCGAACTGCTCATTTGGACCCTGGCCCTTCTATTCCTGTGGATGCGCCTAACCGATGGCATCAACGTTGTTGGTCAATCGATCGGGTTCACGGTCGTCGAGCAGTCGGCGGCGAGGATTTTCGGTACCTACCTTTTGATCGGGCTTCTGGCAGCGATAGCTCAGCTGTCTGTACGGGGCTACTTCAAATCAACGGGTGAGCCGATCGAGTTTCGGGACGAGCGAGATCTCGCTATCGAGAAACGGACCCAACAAACGGCCTACTGGGTCGGTGTGTTCGCCGCTCAGTTCGTGATCGTTCATGTCCTCGCCAATGAAGCATTCCAGAGAAACGCGGTCGCGACGCTGGATTTAACGAGCGCAACGGGGATCGTGTTAGCGCTCGCTACGATATTGCTGCTGCAAGAGATCGCACGAAACATCGCCGTGCTCGTTTTCTATAAACGCTCATGACCTCCGAAAAGACCCATCGCGTCGGCAATCGAATTCGTGAATTACGAACACGAGCCGATCTTTCGCAGCAGCAACTCGCAGAGCGCGTGGGCGCTACCCGACAGACGATCAATGCAATCGAATTGGAAAAGTATTTGCCGAGCATGGAGCTCGCTTTCAAGCTCGCTCATGTTTTCGAAATGCCTATAGACGCTATTTTTCGTCATCCAGATGCATCGGCGCCTAATGTTATCGATCTAAAGACCTTCGTCCCTGCTCGAGATTTTGATTTGTCACGCTCCTTTTACCGGCAGATTGGTTTTCACGAAAACTTCGCCAATAGGGAAGTGGCTGAATTCGAATGCGGGTCTTTTCGTTTCTTGCTGCAGAACTATTTTGTTCAGGAGTTCGCTGCGAGTTTCATGATGCAGTTACTTGTGACTGACACTGCAGCATGGTGGTCAAAACTGACGGCGCTCGAGCTGCCACAGCGCTACCCGGGGATCTTGCTACGCGCACCGACTATGCAGCCTTGGGGCTTGAAGATTCTCTATCTGTCGGACCCGTCGGGTGTGCTCTGGCATATCGCTGAGAAACCAGCTGAAATACACTCGTAATATATCGTGGGAGACTAAATGATGACTTTTTTGCGATCGTCGCTGCTGCTGGCTTTGCTATTCACACTGTCGGGCTGTGTCATCGCCATCGACACGGATCGAGACGACGAAAAGACGCAAGATAAAGCCACCTCCACGAAGATCGTTACGATCGGCGAGAAATCCGAAGCCGAATTGTTACAAGCGCTTATCTTGGCGCGTGCGAAGCTCGCCGCCGACGTCAATATGCCCGATGCTAATCGACAGAGAGTGCTTGAAACGCTCGACAAGGAGATCGCGCGATTAAGCAAATCGCAAAAATAGTCGCAACTCTCTGGGACACGCCTGTGGTTTACCCATCGTAATGGCAAAAAACTCTTTTGCGCTAGCACCAGCGCGCGTCGGACGGAAAGAAAGCCCTGCCAAGCGGCGCTTACTCGATGCCGTGAAAAGACTGCTCGAGAAGTATCCGCCCGCAGAGATTACGACCACGATGGTTCTGGAAGAAGCTAACGTGGCTCGTAACACGCTCTATCTACATTTTGATAACCACGCAGCGCTCATCGAAGCAGCGCTGCTATCGATATTCCTTGACGGCGTGAGCACTCATGCCGATATGTTTGAACAACTCTTGAAGCGAGCAAAAAGCAAAGGCGATTTTCTTCGTCATGCTGCTGAAATCGTCCGTATCTCATAAGACCAAAATCGGCGCGCATTTCGAATCGCTCGATGTCGTCTCGTGGCACACGCGGAGAAGAATGCGCGTTTTTCACGAACTTTGGGCATCGAGCAAAGTAAGATCAATGAGCGCTTTGCCAAACTTTTTCTCGATATGCACTCTCGCGGTTGGCTAAACCCGGGGATCACGCCCGGCGCAGCGGCTATTTTGATTCAAGCCGTCACACTCGGTCGCGTCGTTGATGACGTCGCATCAAAAAAGCTGAATGAAAAAGACTGGAACGATGCCTATTTAAGCATCGTGAGAAAAGTCATCCTCGCTGACTGACGAAGTAAGCCGACTTAAACTCACTTGCCCCAGCGCCATCGGGGCGGCTCTCCGGTGAGCCAACAGACAAATACGAATATCAAAGTAATCGCGTGAATGTAAATTAGAAATCCGACGGTCTGCTGGTGAGGCGGAAACAAGATATAGCCCACTGGCACCGCGACCAAGTAGACGACAAGCACAGCCCATCCTTGCCATGTCAGTGGCAGCCCCCAGCCCCAGCCATAACGCTTCGCTGGAAACCAGTAAGGCGGACCGCGTCGCACGAACTTACTGCTCCAAGTCAGTCTTTGTAGAAGGGCTCGACGATACCCTTGCGCATGATGGTCAGCGGACGGCCGCGACGATCCAGAGTCTTACCGATGGCAGTCCGAATCCACCCTTCCGAGATACAGTACTCCTCGACATTGGTGTATTCGACGCCATTCAAGCGGATACCGACGCTGCGCGAAAGAATCGCCTCGTCGTAATGGCGACTGGTCGGATCAACGCTAAGGCGGTCGGGGAAAGAAACGGGTGTGGTTTCGCTCATGGCGCGAATGATACCCGATCAACCGAGCGCACAAATCACTCGCTGGGATTGGTAGAAATCGTGACTTTTATAGCAGGAGTATCGGAGCGCCCCGGCCGTATGCGCTTGCCTTGGTAGTAGATTTCGACGGCCTCTGAATCGACCACATCTAAAGTGAACGGCGGCTTACCGACGATTCGCTTGCCTGACGAGAGTGCTTGTTCACCCGATAGGAGCAACTCGCCTGTCGCGTCTCGCGCGATCACAGTAGTGGGCTTGGTGATCACGATAAAAAAGCGATTCGCCTTATCGTTCCTGTCGAAGTCTGGCACCGCCGCGGGTTGTTCAATCGGCGCTAACGCGCTCTGCGACGGTACCGCTGAACGTTCATCACTGACGAGCGTATCTTCACGAAACTGTTCTCCGTTAACGGCGGTATCTTGCCCATCACTCGATGTTGGCAGTTGGTCAGTCATCGCGACAGAAGGGACTGTCGTCGTCGCCGAAGTCTCCGCGCCGTCGCGCAGGCTCGAGACGAGCCATACCACTAAGGCCAGAAGAGCGACAGCGGCGATGACGTAACGATGCTCGAGCGATTTGTTGCTGGGCCGGCGCGCAGGCTCAGAAGACTTCGCTGGAGTATCGGCAACCGCTCTGAAAGGCGGCGCGCCAACTAACTGAAGATCAACGGCCAAGAACTCTGCATACGAAATAGCAGCTCGCTCGGCATACAAAGGAGTGTAGAAACTTGAGTGATCATCGCTCTCCAAACCGATGATTTGCTTATCGGAGAGCAACAGACTCCGCGATACGTCGTTGATCGACATAGATCGCTGGACTCGCGCATGGTGAAGCGCAGCGGCGAAGGGCGATGCGTTATGTGACCTAGAGTTCACGCAAAACAAGCCGCGATATTCTGAATTTTCGAGTTCTCAATTAATACACGGACGCTCAGAGCGATGACGATACCTCAGTTTGCTTTGCTAACCATAGATCGAGGGTCTAGACGTAACGCATCGCAATATCACAATGCCCGTCGCGAGAGCCGCACCGACGCACGATGTCCGCATCATTTCGAAATCCTTTTTTAAAGATGAATCGCAGCTACACATTTCGTATTGGCAGGAAGGCAGAGAGGAAGGGCGAAAAGAGTCAGGGTGTGGAGACTCTCCAGGACTTCGTGATCGGCATCCTGAAAGTGACACATGGAACGGATCTACGCCTCATTGATATCGTGGAGGTGAATCGACAAATCGTCTTGAAACTCTGCGGACCGCGATGGGCTATATCAACTCGCCAGAGAATCTACACCTGAATTCAACGCGTAGCTCCCGTGGTGCCATGTCAATTACTCCAAATTGGACACGGCAGAGTGGCGCAATCATTGCGAAAGATCATGGAAACACCAATATTGAGTAACCGCTGGGGGATGTTGGATGTAGTCGCCGGCTTACGAATTGGCGGTGTTGTGGAGCGAGTTGAGCGCCTTTGTTCCTTTTTCGATACCCCTAGCCACGAGAAACGCTGACTTTTGAAGTGATGGGAGTTTGTTGTGGAATCATCTTTTCTTGAGCGTGTTGAAGGACGCTGGGCGTCGCTTTCCCGGAGTCACCGCAGCGTCAAAATCTCGACGATTGTCTCCCGGCGAACACCGGATCAACTGCGCCTCGAAATTCGCTCCGAGAACGCGACCGCCGAGATTGACGCAAGACAAGCACTGCGGACTCTCGAGATAACGGTGTCCCGCTTCAAGGATCGACGAATTATCTGTGAGGGCGCCTGCAATACCGATAACGATCTTGATCGGAAACTCCGATCTCTGCTCATCGATCTGAGTGGGTAATACCTTATTGCCCTCCGCAGTCCGCGCAGTTGCCTACCCACATCAGTAGCTTCTAGAGGTCCGACGCAAGTCACTACCTTATTTAAGGAGCCGGTGCGATAACTGGGTTGATTGACGATACGGTTCCACCCTCTGTCCACCCAGTCGGCACAGGTTCAGTATCTGTGAGTGAATCGTGGAATCATGCGAGAGACGAAGGATTCCACGGAGAAGAAAGTGGAGCGGGCGATGGGGATCGAACCCACGTTAGTAGCTTGGACAAGCTCGCTGCATGTTTTGAGAATATCAAAACGACATATGTAATCAGCCTGTTCGCTGCGCTGTTCGCCTCTGATCGGGCGCTGCGGGGTCACTACACTATCGACTCATCTTCGAGGATACGCCCCTTGCTCTAAGAAATCACGAAACAACGGTGAGTGCGTTGACTTTCATTATCCACCGCAATGTTTCGCAATCAATGCGACGATTTCTGTGAGAGCTCACTGAAATCTTCTCACGTGAAAATCGCATTATTTCGCTGGGCACATTCCAGGCAGCGCTGAGGGCGATATCCACCCGCTGAAGTTGAATCCCCTCTTCTATCGAGATGAGAGTTGTGGGTTGTGTTGCGATCAGTCAATCAGACTTTTATTGCCCATCTTTACCAATTCACACGTTGACCAAATCAACTTCAGTAAATTCGATATATGGGTGGAGAGGAGTGACTTTTAATGAAGTCGTTGACCAAATCTTTACCAAACCACCGATCAGAGAAGGATAACGAAGTGAATTTTTGATGTTTTATACAAAGATCGGGTCGTTATCCCACACTAACTTTTGATCGGGTGGTCAAGGGTTCCGAAGTGGGTCTACCCACTCTCGTTACGACTTCGGCATATATTTCGTTCGATCATTTATTCT
>JBMTZD010000017.1:0-36775 GCA_049455235.1 Steroidobacteraceae bacterium | reverse complement strand
TTGAAGCCGGGACCCGCTCAGGGAGGGTAGAAGCGGGGAACGTGGAACGTTCGCTAAGTCAGACCGCGCGGCGCTAAAAATAGTTCCGTCGTATTCGATAAAAATATCGTTATCGATCAGTCGCTTGAGACGTGGTTTTCACGTCACGGTGTGGCCAGGCGGCCACAGATTTCAGTGCGCTTCGTCCCAGTTTCGGCCAACGCCGATATCCACCTTGAGCGGCACACGCAGGGCTTCGCCACTCGCTGCGACCATCGCGGTTCGCACGGCTGCACAAACCTGCTCAATCGCCGTCTCCGCGACTTCCAGCACGAGTTCGTCGTGCACTTGCATGATGAGCGTTGCGTTCCCGCTGGAGCATTCGCGGCACCAACGATCGACCGCGATCATGGCGAGTTTGATGAGATCAGCGGCTGTGCCTTGCATCGGCGCATTGATCGCGCTGCGCTCGGCGTACTGCTGCATGGCACGATTTCGCGAGCGGATATCGGGCAGATACAGTCGGCGGCCGAAGACGGTTTCGACGTAGCCGAGTTCGCGAGCTTGTTCGCGAGTGCGATCCATGTAGGCCTTCACCCCGGGATAACGAGCGAAGTAAAGCTCGACGTAATTTTGTGCTGAGCTTCGATCGATACCGAGTTGTTTCGCGAGTCCGAATGCGGACATGCCGTAAATCAAACCGAAGTTGATAGCCTTCGCAGAGCGTCTTTGATCGCTCGTGACTTCCTCGAGAGGCACACCGAACACTTCCGCAGCCGTTGCTTGGTGAACGTCACGATCGGCTGCGAACGCCGCGAGTAACCCGGCATCCCCTGATAGATGCGCCATGATGCGCAACTCGATTTGCGAATAATCCGCTGCGAGCAGCAGACATTCGGGCGGTGCGATGAAAGCCTGACGGATACGCCGTCCTTCGGGCGTGCGAATCGGGATGTTCTGCAAATTCGGATCCGTCGACGAGAGCCGGCCCGTTTGTGCGACAGCCTGATGGTAAGAGGTGTGGATACGACCGGTTTTCGGATCGGCTTGTAGCGGCAACTTTTCGGTATAGGTGCTGCGTAATTTGGCGATGCTTCGATAGTCGAGAATCAGCTGTGGCAGCTTGTATGAGCCAGCTAATTCTTCGAGCACATCTTCGGCGGTCGACGGTTGACCGGTTGGCGTCTTGCGCAGCACCGGGATCTGCATTTTCTCGAAAAGAATTTGCTGCAATTGCTTCGGTGAATCGACATTGAACTCGACACCCGCTTCCTGATGCGCTGCTGCTTGCAGCTCGGCAGCGCGTTGCGCGAGCTCCGCGCTCTGCACGCGCAACATGTCGCGATCGATCAAGACGCCGTGACGCTCCATGCGTTGCAACACAGCGACAAGCGGCTGTTCAAATTGCTCGTATAGCTTTTTGAGCAAGGGTTCGTGTTCGATGGCGGGCCACAGCGTTCGATGCAAACGCAGCGTGATATCGGCATCTTCTGCCGCATATTCCGCCGCACGCTCGATCGACACTTGGCTGAACGGAATTTGCTTGGCGCCCTTACCGGCCACATCTTCGTAATGAATGGTTTGAATGCCGAGATAGTTCTCGGCAGCCGAATCCATGTCGTGTCGTGTCGCGACACTGTTCCAGACATAAGACTCGAGCATCGAGTCGTAAGCCATACCGCGCAATTCAATGCCGTGATTGGCGAGCACGTGTGCGTCGTATTTAAGGTGGTGTCCGAGCTTCGCGTGTTTTTCACTTTCGAGCAGGGGACGTAAGCGCGTCAGCACGGCATCTCGATCGAGCTGTACTGGTGCGCCCACATAATCGTGCCGCAAAGGCACGTAGGCCGCTTTGCCAGGCTCGATGCAGAAGGAAAGGCCGACGATCTGCGCTTCTCGATAGTCGAGGCTCGTCGTTTCCGTATCAAAGGCAAACAAGCTCGCTTGCTCGAGTGCATTGATCCACCAATCAAGCTGCGACATCTCGAGCACCGTTTCGTAAGTTCGCGGCGCTTCGGTGATGCGTGGGTCGCGCTCAAGCGTGAGTACACCGACTGACGGTGTCGCAGGGGAAGAGACTGCCCTTTCATCTTTTGGCGAGCCTTCGTGGCTCGTGGTGTCGCCACCTAACCCGCGCAGCAATGCGCGAAATTCCAAACGTGTATAGAGCTCTCGTAAGCGTGATTCATCCGCTGCGCGACGTGTCAGATCGTTCGCTGCAACGGGCAGCTCGAGATCGCAGCGAATCGTCGCTAGTTGCCGCGATAGTTCGAGTGTCGCAAGGCCTGCACGAAGATTCTCTCCGACCTTACCGCTGACTTCCTCGGCATGGGCGATGAGATTATCGAGCGTTTGATATTGGCCGAGCCACTTCGCCGCTGTTTTGGGGCCGACTTTGTCGATGCCCGGAATGTTGTCTGACGTGTCGCCAACGAGCGCGAGGTAGTCGATGATCTGTTCCGGCCAAACATCGAACTTGGCTTTCACGCCATCACGATCATAAATACTGCCGGACATCGTATTGATGAGCGTGATGTGCTCGCTCACGAGCTGGCACATATCTTTGTCGCCCGTCGAGATCAGCACGCGCTGACCCGATTGGGCTGCTTTTTGCGCTAGCGTGCCGATGACGTCATCGGCTTCGACGCCACCGATCCGAAGCAGTGGGAGCCCAAGCGCTTCGACTGTATCGAGTAAGGGCTGGACCTGGGCTCGCAAGTCCTCCGGCATCGGCGGTCGATGCGCTTTGTACTCGGCAAACAGCTCGTCGCGAAACGTCTTTCCGGGCGCATCGAAAACGACAGCGAACTGCGTCGCGTCGTATTCGCGCAAAAACTTGAGCAACATGTTGACGACGCCGAGTACGGCGCCAGTCGGTTCACCTTGGGAATTGGTGAAGGGGGGAAGGGCGTGGAAAGCCCGATAGAGATACGAGGAGCCGTCGATGAGTACGAGGTCGACCTTATTCACGACGGCTTTTCGATCAATGCCGGACGGTACTTGAATACCGTCCGGCTGATCAATGAATGACGATCAAAGAATCAGGCGACGCCCGGGGCTTTCACGTAGACCTTACACCAGCCCGGATTCTTCACCAGCTTGCCCGGGAAGAGATTGCACTTGCCTTCGGCAACCTTGCGATCTTTTTCCGCCCACTGCAGACAGTTGCCGCAATGCTGACCAGCTTTGAAATTCGGGTTGGCTTTCGCATCGACTTTCTTGGCATCTTCGATGTAGCCCAGTGCTTTGGCGGCCGGTTCGTCGACTTTCAATAGCGGCAGCTTGGCTTGAGCTTGCGCGGTTTCGACGGCAACACCAATAGCAGAAAGACCAAGGACGCTGGCGCCGATCACTTGGCGACGGGTCAGTTTGTCAGTCATGGGAAAATCCTTTTCGTCTGGGGGATATTAAGCGGTGATTATTATACCGATTCATCAGCATAACGAGTGGCGAAGCGACGTCGCGTTGCGCAGTGCAAGCAAGTAGCGTGCTCATCCGTATTTTCGCCGCCTTTTGGTGGCAAGGGCGTTGTCCCGCCGGCGCTGCAATAACTGCCTGCAATTAGCGCGTCGATCGATGCGTCCTTTGAAACGACAGGCGAGTGGCAAATGAGACTCGATCGCAATACAACGCCACTCATGATGGCTAATGCCAGCCACGCTCGACTTGCGTGGGGCGCGCTACTGCCGATGGCGTGATCGCCGCAACAGCCAAGGGGAAGGAATTTGCTCGCATCGGTCATCACGATGCGCATCATAGGAAACGCGGACGGTTTGCGCGCCTGCGGAAAACCGAGGGGTCTACTCGTTAGCGGTCGGCTTGATAACGACTTTGCCGTCGTCGTTCGGAAGATATAACGGCCCTGTTTGACCACAGCCCAGGAGACCTGCGCTCGTCATCAAACAGAGCAGCGCGACGAGTGAAAGACGGGTCACGGCACCATCCGCATATGGCGCAGCGCGAGCCAGCCGCGTAGAACGCGATAGAAAACCCAGATACCGATGATCAAAAATCCGAGCGCGGCCGTTGCGAAACCGACCAAAATCAACATGAGTGGCGCCGAGAGCACGAGGACGGTGATGCTGGCGAAAAAGGCCCACCAGAAAGTACGGATCTGCCAGCGGAAGTGACTCTCGAGCCACGTCTCGCGCGCCTCGCTGCGCCGGACATAGTTCAGCACGACGGCGATGATCGATGGCAGCCCGAAAATAAAGCTACCGACGATGGTGGCTGCGCCCGTGACCCCGATCAACACCGACAGCGCATGCAAGCCGTAGATCACGTGCGTATATGTGACCAGTGAGGGATCCGGTGTGCGAGTGAAGTCGTTCATCGACGATTGATGACAGCCATGGTGATTCGCGAGATGCAGATGAGTTGACCGCGCGCGTTGTGAATCTCGATCGACCACACCTGACTACGCGCGCCGGCGTGTAAGAGATAAGTCGTGCCGGTCACGGTCTCACCTTTGGGAACGGGGCGCAGATGGTTGGCATTGATTTCTTGTCCCAACACGCGATGCGCATCGTCCATGGTGGCGTTGGAGGCAGTGCTCGCTAAGGTCTCGGCAAACGCAACGGAAGCGCCCCCGTGCAGCACTCCCATGGGCTGACAACTGCGCTCATCGACCGGCATCGTGCCACGCAAGAAGTGAGGACCGATTTCGGTGAAGACGATGCCGAGTCCCTCGACCATCGTGCCCTTGGCATACGAGTTGAGTGCCTCGAGGGTGAGATCTGCGCGCCAAGGTACCGGGAGCCCACTCATTCTTCGTTCACCTCATTGGCTCGCAGTTCTGCACCGATGCGACGATAGGCCTCGCGGAATGGAATGCCTTCATCAACCACGAGTTGATTGGCTCGCTCGGCAGCATGGATGGAAGGATCGAGCTGGATGTTCGCTCGCTTGAAGCGCATCGCCTCGATCGCAGGCGGCAAAATCGCCGTGCTCGCGATAGCGAGGTCGATGCCGCGGAACAGCGGTAACTTCAGCAATTGCAGATCGCGCTGATAACCCGAGGGTAGCTTGGCGAAAATGCCGAGCGCCTCGACGAGACAGCCATGTGCCGTTGCGGTACGTCCCCGCAATAACTCGAACACGTCGGGATTACGCTTCTGCGGCATGATCGACGAGCCCGTCGTGAACTCATCCGGCAGTTCGAGGAATGCGAATTCCTGCGTGTAGTAGAGGCAGACGTCCGCCGCGAAGCGACCTAAGTCCTGCATCAACAATGCGACTTCAAACAACAACTGTGCTTCGGCTTTGCCGCGCGAGAGTTGCACTGCGGTAACTGGTTCGTGCACGGAGTCGAAGTCGAGAGTCCGAGTGGTGGCATCGCGATCGAGTGGCAATCCGGGTGTACCGTAGCCTGCAGCAGATCCGAGAGGGTTTTTTCCGATACGTCGCTGCACGGCACGCAAACCAGCGGCATCATCTCGCAGCTCTGCCGCGAAGCCGCCCGCCCATAGCGCGACCGAACTTGGCATGGCTTGCTGCATGTGAGTGTAGCCCGGCAACTCGAGATCACCCTCGCGATCGGCGAGCCTCGACAAAGCGAGTGCGACCGCTTCGGCGCCTTCGGCTAACTGTTCCGTGGCATCGCGCAAATAAAGACGTAGTGCCGTGAGCACCTGATCATTGCGCGAGCGACCGAGATGGACACGCCCGCCTGCGGCACCGATGAGCGCCGTCAGTCGTTTTTCGAGGGCCGTCTGCCCATCTTCATCGGCGAGTTCGATGCGCCACTCACCTTTGGCATGCGAGGCGATCAGCGCCTCGAGACCGGTTTCGATGGCTTCACAGTCTTCGGCGGTGAGTAAGCCTTGTGCATGCAACATCTGGGCGTGGGCGATCGAGGCGCGTGCATCGTAGGGCACGAGGCGCTCATCGAGAGCGTGGTCCTCACCCGCGGTGTATTGCAGCACGCGCTCATCGAGCGGTGCGCCCTTGTCCCAGAGTCGTGTCATGCGCGAGCCGAGTGTGCCGCGGCAAGTTCAGCGGGTGCAAGCTTGCCAACGTCGGGTACGACGAGCGTACCCGTGCCTTCGTTGGTGAAAACTTCCGCCAAGATGGCATCGGCAGCTTTGTAGGAAATGACATGCACGCGTTGCACACCACCCTGGATCGCCGACTCGATCGCTTTAGCTTTTGGCAGCATGCCATCGACGATCCGTTTTTCGTCTTTGAGGCGCTTGAGGCCGGCGAGATCGGTATAGGAGATGACGGACGTCGGATCCTCGACGCGTTCGAGAATGCCCGGAGCGCCCGTGCAGAGCACGAGCTTTTCAGCGCCGAGTGCGGCGCCGATGGCGGCTGCTACCGTGTCGGCATTGATGTTGAGCAGAGTGCCCGAGTCATCGCTCGACAGTGGCGAGATCACGGGCATCAAGCCATTGTCGAGTAGTTTGCGGATGACGTCGGTATCAATGTAGTCGATGTCACCGACAAAGCCGTAGTCGACGGTGGCGTCGCTGCTCTGCAGTTTCACTGGCGCGCGCTTGTGCGCCTGGATGAGGCCGGCGTCAACGCCACTGATGCCGATGGCCGGCACCTCGAGTTCGCGGCAAGTGGCCAAGATTCGAGTGTTGATCAGACCGCTTAGCACCATCGCCGTCGCATCGATCGAACGCTCGTCCGTGACACGACGACCTTCGATCATTTGCGTCGGCACACCGAGCTTCTCGGTGACCTCGGTCAACTGCGGGCCGCCGCCATGCACGAAGACGACGCGTATGCCGAGTGAGTGGAGAATCGCAATCTGTTCGATGATGTTGCGCGTAGCGTCTGGATCGCCAAACACGCCGCCGCCTGCCTTCACAACGAAGGTCTTGCCCTTGAACAAGCGGATATAGGGTGCTGCACCACGCAGGGCACGAATCACGGCCGAGGGGTCGGGGCGATGCATGATCATCGTTGAGATACTCCAGTCGAAAGCAGTCGATGTAAAACCGCCATTTGGGCGGGCAAACGGTTGTAGGCCTCTTGCAGCACGATGCTGCGCGGGCCATCGAGAACTTCGTCGGCGACCGCGACGTTGCGGCGCACCGGCAAGCAGTGCATGAACTTGCAATCTCTCGAGGCGGCGTCGAACCACGATTCACGCACACACCAGTCACCGAGCTGAGCGCGCAGTGCAGCGTCAGCTGCCGCATCGCCGTAATGGGTAGTCGAGCCCCATTCTTTGGCATAGAGCACGTGCGCGCCTTGCATTGCGGCTGCGCGATCAGTCGTTTCCGTGACCGACCCGCCCGAGGCGGCGGCTGCAGCGCGCGCTTTGTCCATGATCTGCGGCGGCAGCGCATAACCTTCAGGGCGCAAAACCACGACTTCCATGCCGCGTTGCGCCGCCATGTGCACCGTCGCTGCTGGCACGGCAAGCGGCGTCACGCGCGGATGATTGGCCCAAGACAACACAAACTTTGCTCGTTGCGGTACTTGTCGATCTTCGAGCGTTTTCCAATCGGCCAGTGCCTGGCACGGATGGTTGATCGCCGACTCGAGATTGATCAACGGTTTTTGAACGACGGATGCCATGGCACTGAATGCCGTCTCGGCAAGATCGTGCTGTAAATCTTTGCCTTCTGCGAAGGCGCGAATTCCGAGAGCATCCGCATATGAGGCGAGGACGGGGAGGCCCTCGCTTACGTGTTCCGCTGCGCCGCCGTTCATGACAGCCCCCGTGCGGGTTTCGAGTTGCCACGTGCCTTGGCCCGGCGTGATCACAAACGACGAACCACCGAGGCGCATCATCCCGACTTGAAATGACGAGAGCGTACGCAGCGAGGGGTTGAAGAAAATTAGCCCCAGAATTTTGCCCGCGAGTGCTTGCGGCTCTGGATGCTTCTCGAGACGTTGGGCTAGCGAAATCAGATCGAGCACTTCCTCGCGGCTGAAATCGGCAAGATCGAGGAAACGGTTCATAAGTCCTCCAACGCAGCGCGCAGGAGATCCACGTGCTCGGTTTTCAATGTATATGGCGGCAGTAAGCGCAAAACCTGCGGATCCGCACTGGTACCAGCCAAAATATCTCGCGCGAGCAGCGCTGACTGAACATCTTTCGCCGCTCGATCCAACTTGAGGCCGTGCAGAAAGCCGGCACCTTGATGACCCACCACCGGGCCAACCGTGCAGGTCTCGCGCAGATAGCGCGAGACTTGTCGCACGTTCGAGAGCAGATCTTCCGTCTCGATGGCATCGATCACCGCCTCGATGGCGGCACAAGCCATTGGGCCGCCGCCAAACGTGGTGCCGAGTCCTTCAAGCTTCAGTGACTCGGTCA
Source organism: Steroidobacteraceae bacterium (assembly GCA_049455235.1). Classification (GTDB taxonomy): domain Bacteria; phylum Pseudomonadota; class Gammaproteobacteria; order Steroidobacterales; family Steroidobacteraceae; genus UBA964. The sequence continues at coordinate 28,518 of JBMTZD010000017.1, read as the reverse complement.
CGGCGGGCGACATCAATAGAGCACCACAAGGGAACCCATTGCCGAGTGCCTTGGCCGTCGTGATCATGTCGGGCATCACGCGATACATGTTGGCGGCAAAGGCCCAGCCGCTACGGCCAACGCCGATCTGTACTTCGTCAAAGATCAGCTGCGCACCCATGAGCGTACAGCGTTGACGCAACGCATCGAGAAACTCGGCTCCCAGATCGAACGCACCGCCGACACCCTGCACGGGCTCGACGATGACGGCGGCCGTATCGCGTGTGACGAGTTGACTGATCGCGGCAATGTCTCCACGCGGGATATAGGAGACTCCGAAAGGCGTACGTGGGAATTCGTACCACTTTTTGTCGGCGCCCCAGGTGACCGCGCCGGCGGCGGCCGTGCGGCCGTGAAAAGCGCCTTCGACGGCGACGACATTGGGGCGACGCGTCATCTTGAAGGCCATACGCAGCGCATTTTCGTTCGCTTCGGCCCCAGAGTTCACGAAGAAAACGCTATCGAAATGACCGCCAGCAAATTGGGTGAGTTTGGTGGCGGCGCGAACTCGCACCTCCATCGGCACCGCATTACTTTGAAAGTTGCACAGGGTTGCTTGATGTGCGATCGCACTCGTCCAACCCGGGTGCTTATAGCCGAGCGCGGCGACGGCATGCCCACCATAGAGATCAAGAATCCGACGACCATCACGCGTGTGCAGCCAGACACCCTCAGCATCGACGACCTCGATGGGGTATTGCGCAAAGACAGGCGCGAGATGATCAGCGGGGCTCATGGCGATATGTCCTTATACGAATCCGTTGGTAGAAATTCAGGTCCAACCTGGTGCAACGGCGGTGAGCCCACTGTGCTCGGGAAGTCCGAGCAGGCGATTCATCCACTGCACGGCGCCGCCCGCGGCGCCCTTATTGAGGTTGTCGATGGCGCACATCACGGCAATCGTTCGACCGTTGGTCGTTGCCGAGAGGTTGGCGTAATTAGTTGCCACGATATCTTTGATACGCGGCGCAAAGTCTTGCACCTTCACGAAGGGTGAATGCGAATAGAACGCGCGCAACTTTTCGCGCAGTTCTGCGGTCGTGATGCTAACGCCCGGCGCGAGCGATGCCTGCACCGTGATATGAATACCTCTCGCAATTGGGCCTGAGTGAGGCACGAAGGCAAAATCGGCTTCGATGCCGCTCGCCGCTTTGGCGCACGCGGTGATTTCCGGAATGTGTCGATGCGATAGGGCGTTATAGGAATATAAATCGCTGTGTCGCACCGGATGATGCGTGCCATCGACGGGCTTTCTGCCCGAGCCCGTGCTACCGGTGATTCCGCTGACAAACAGCGTGGGCGAAACCAAGCGCTCGGCGAGCAGCGGTACTGCAGCGAGCAGCGTGGCGGTCGCGAAGCAGCCCGGGTGTGCCACGTGTTTGGCAGGTTGCGAATGCAGATGCTCTGGAACGGCACAAACGAAATCTTTGATCCGTAGAGGCGCACCATGTTCATGTTTGTAAACGGTAGCGTAGGCCTCAGCGGTGCTGTAGCGGTAATCGGCTGAGATATCGACAACTCGCGGTGCAGTACCAGCGGCTTCGGCTGCTTTGAGCAATCGATCAATCAGCGCGGCACTGACACCGTGAGGCGCAGCTGAGAACAGCGCCGAGATAGGCAACGTGCTGACGAGCGACATCATCTGCGCTTCGGAACAGAACGTTAGGTCACCGAGTGCAGGTGCTAGATGCGGGAATGCTTTGGCAACCGACTCGCCTGGCTGAGAGTCCGAGAGTATCCCGGCGATCTCGAGATCCGGATGCGCGAGGAGCAAACGCAGCAGCTCGCCTGCCACGTAGCCTGTTCCACCCAGAATGAGCGCGGGCATTTTCATTAGTTGGCCGCTGATACCGGAAATTTGGCATCGAGACCGATAGCCGAAATCACGCAGTCACCGAGTGCGGCGCCATCGCTCAAAGCGTTGTGCGCCGGCACTTTCATTTGATCGCGAATGATTTCAACGCCGACTGCATTGTCGGTAGCAGGGCCCGTTACGGCACAGGGCTCGATGCCAAAGCGCTCGCGCAAGAGTTTCACGCCACCCCACGCGGCGACTGGGTCATTCGCTGACAACACGACGCCCGTCAGTGCCTTGCGGATGTCGTCGCACTCGAGGATGGAGTCGACGCCATAGGTTCCGAGGATGCCGTCACCGAGTTCGAAGACGATGACATCCGGTTTTTTCGCCGAGATGTCGGTGATCATCGTGCGGGTGAGCGCAGGGCCCACAGTGCGTGTAGTCGTGATGACGCCGAGATCCGTGAAGATCATCGAGTTGCGCGCACCCGCATCTTCCATGGCGAGAATGTCGCGACGCAATGAAACGCCGGTTGCCTTGAAAACATCGACAACGAGTCCGCGATGTCGCATGCGGCTGACCATCTGACATGCTGCGGCTGTCTTGCCCGCTTCCATACAAGTGCCAGCGAGTGCCACGACAGGAACGCCGTGAGTTTCGAGCGGCGCGTTCAAATCGAGCTTACGATAGCCCGCACGCGCTGGCACACCAATGCGTTCACCCAGATAGGGGAAGGTGAGTACGACGCCGAGAACTTTGCAATCAAAGGGTTTGCCCTTGTCCGGATTCGCCGAGTCGCAGATACCAAGCACGCCACCGATGTTGAGCATCTGAATGACATCGCCCGCTTTGAGTGTTTTGGGCACGTATCCCGAGAAGCCGAACAAGGCGCGCCGGTGTCCGAGCGCACCCACGACGATATCGCCTTTGTTAACTTTGGCCATACGACCGCTCGTCAACTCGAGCGTGTTGTAATTGGCCTTACTCGAGAGAATTTCCACCACGACCACAATCCCCTCTTCCGAGGGTAGATCTTCGGTGGCAATGCGCAATTCGTGGCCAAGACCACAGGCCTGAGTGACTGAAGCCACTTTGTCGACGACGATCGTTCGCATTTACTTTGACTCCTGAGAGGCCGCGCGTTCGCCGGCTCGACGATGAAACACACCTGTGAGGCCAACGATGCGCGAGAAGCCGAGCGCATCGGCTGCCGTCCATTCGCCCGTCGCCTCGCCATACACGCCCTTGGATGCCGCCATCAGTGAGTAGGGCGAATCCACGCCTTCGATGAAGAGCGAGCCAGGACGGAACAAAACGTTGACGACGCCCGTAACGCGCTCTTGCGACTGCAAGAACAGCGCCTCGATATCGCGACAGACGGGGTCGAGCAACTGACCTTCATGGACCCAATCACCGTAAGGGCCTGCGAGCGTTTCTTTGATCCGCTGCTGGCGGCCGGTCAGCACGAGTTTTTCGAGCTCACGATGCGCGTTGAGCAAAACGTCGGCGGCCGGTGCCTCGAAGGCCACCCGACCTTTGGTGCCGATGATGGTATCGCCCAGGTGGATGCCGCGGCCGATGCCGTAAGGGCCAGCCAATTGTTCGAGCCGCTCGATCACTTCGACCGCCGTCATTGTTTGACCGTCGATACCGCAGGGAACGCCTTTCTCGAAATGAATCGAGTGACGTACGGGGGCCTTGGGACTCGCGAAGGCGTCTTTTGAGAGCACCCACGCGTCATCTGGAATGCTGCCCTGCGAGGTGAGCGTTTCTTTGCCGCCGATGCTGACGCCCCACAGACCTCGATTGATCGAGTAAGCCGCGCCATGCGGTGGGACAGGCAGGTTACGCGCCGTGAGAAAGTCGAGCTCTTCTTGGCGTTTGAAGTGCTTGTCGCGCACGGGGGCGATGACTTCGAGCTCAGGAGCGAGCGTGCGCAGAGCGACTTCAAATCGCACCTGATCGTTACCGGCGGCGGTGCAACCGTGTGCGATGCTGCCTGTACCGAGCTCACGCGCCATCCGCGCGATGATTTGCGCCTGCATCACGCGCTCGGCACCGACCGAGAGCGGATAAAGCTGACCACGACGCACGTTGCCCATGATCAAAAAGCGCAGCACCTGCTCAAAATAATCGGCACGCGCATCGATCTGATGATGTTCGGATGCGCCAAGTGCCAAAGCGCGCTCGTGCAACGTCTTGGCGGCTGCCGCATCGATGCCGCCCGTGTCGACCGTTACGGTGATGATGGGGCGCTGGTATTCCTCTTTCAGCCAAGGAACGAGGAAAGAGGTGTCGAGGCCGCCCGAGTAGGCGAGAACGATCGGTTGGGACATGGTGGATCCTTAAAGACGGAACAGGTTGCGCAGGCGAGCCACGAGCGTGGCTTGGGCTTCGCCCGAATCGGTCGCGATGAAGATGGTGTCATCACCGGAGATGGTGCCAACGACCTCAGGCCAGGCCGCCTTATCGATCGCGATAGCGACGCTCTGGGCGGCGCCAATGGTGGTTCGCAGCACCGTCAGCGCCGAGCCTGCTGTGGCCACGCCCCGCACGAACTGCCGCAGGGTGTCGAAGTCGTCGAGCGTTCTTGAGGATTCGTCGGACGGAGCGAGGTACCGCCCGCCGGCTTTCAGGACGCCAAGCTCCCGAAGGTCACGGCTGACCGAGGATTGGGTGACATCGTGCCCGGCCTCTCGTAACAGCCGCACCAACTCGTCCTGCTTGCGCACGGGCGCGCCGCGCAGGATGCGCAGAATGGCCTCGCGGCGGTGCGGGTGGTGGGCGTCGGCGTGCATAAAATTTCATGAATCATGAATAAAAATGCAGGCCGTGTCAAGTCTCCTTAGGTCTGTAGGGCGGTGATGCGCTCCAGCATGGGCGGGTGCGAGTAATGGAATCGCACGTAAATCGGGTCGGGCGTCAGGGTCACCGCATTGTCTTCGGTCAGCTTGACCAGCGCCTGGACTAGGGCGGGCGCACTCGCCTGCTGCTTGGCGTAGGCATCGGCTTCGAACTCGTGCCGACGCGAGGCGGCCGTCCACAACGGCTCAAGCAAGGGGGAGATGGTTGGAATCACAAGCAGGAACAACAGGATAGCGAGCGCGTCGTTCGGCAGGCCGGTATTGGGCGTGACACCGAGGCCTGTGAAGAATGCCGGTTGGGTCGAGAGCCAGCCGAGCGCGGCGAAACCCGCCAGCGTCATGGCGAAGATGGAGATCAAGCTCTTGCGCAGATGGCGGTGATGAAAATGTCCGAGCTCGTGCGCGAGCACCGCCTCAAGCTCGTCATGAGAGAGGCGCGAGAGCAGCGTGTCGTAGAACACGACTCGCTTCGCTTTGCCAAGGCCGGTGAAGTAGGCGTTCGATTCAGCGGAGCGCTTGCTGCCATCCATGACGAACAGCCCCTCCGCCGCGAAGCCGCAGCGTTGCATCAGCGTTTCCACTCGTTGCTTCAAGCTTTCATCCTGTAGCGGCTGAAATTCGTTGAAGAGCGGAGCGATCCAGATCGGATAGATCACCATCAGCAGCAAGTTGAACGCGACCCAGCCGCCCCAAGCCCAGAGCCACCATGTGGCGCCTGCCGCAGCCATCAGCCAAACGACCATCGCAATCAATGGCAAGCCGATCAGCGTGCTTACGAAAAAGTTTTTGACCAAATCGGATATCCACAACCCGAGCGACATGCGGTTGAAGCCGAACCTCTGTTCGATGCGAAAGTGGCTATACCAATCGAGCGGCAGCTCAATAACTCCGCCGATCAAAGAAAAAACGAAAATCAGTGCGACTTGGTAGCCGAGTCCGCCTAGCGTGATACCGAGGGGTTGTAGCGCGATATTGAGCGCTTCTAGGCCGCCAAGCAGCGTCCAAGCGATGAGCATGATTAATGACAATGCGAGGCGCACCAGCCCGAAGCGCTGTCGAGCGATGGTGTAGCTCGCCGCCTTTTGGTGCGACTCTAACGAAATCGCATCGCTGAAAGCCGCCGGCACGGCAGCGCGGTTTGCTTCGACATAACGGATCTGTCTTCGGGTCAACCAAAGCTGCAAGCCGGTCGAGACGACGACAAAAGCAATAAACAAAAAGGTGACGAGGTTGGCTTCCATGCCAACCATCATACCCAAAGAATCGCTTGGGCTAAGCTCAGGTTTCGATCAGACGTCGTTCGCCATGACGCACGCGCAGGCTCTGCGTATCGGCGAGTTCCGTCGTGCGCTCGCGGATCGTCTTCATGAAATGGAACTGACCGACGGCTTCGTCGCGTCCTAACAGGATGCTCGTATAGCCGCGTTGGTGCGTGTTGCTGAAAACGAGTCCTGGATTCGTTGCGCGCAATGCCGCGGCGACATCCGCTGGTGCACCGCGTCGCAAATAACTCTCGAATCCCGGGGAGGTGACCGAGTGCGTGGCGAACTCGACGCCAGCGGCTGTGCTGCCGACCGTCAAGTTTTGCGCCCAAGCGTTATGACTGTCGCCCGCGAGTACGATGGGATTGGCATTGGCGTCGAGCGCATCCTGCAACAGTCGCGATCGAGCGGCCGGGAATCCGCCCCAACTGTCGAAGTTGAACGGTAGTCCGAGCTTGGCAGCAACGAGTCCTGCCGCTAAGCGACGCTTTAAGAACTCCGGCGCATCCTCAGGCAGCCACTGGCCGACTTGTTGGGGCGCCACGATTTCGCCCATCACGATTTGTTGGGAGATGATCTGCCAACGTGTCCGCGATTGCGTGGACTTACGCAAATTATCTTTGAGCCATTGTTCTTGTTGCAAGCCGAGCAGAGTTCGGTTCGGATCTCGAAGAATGCCATCTCTAAAGTCGATCAGTGCCTTGGCCACATCCGGCTTATCTTTGACCGCTGCCTCGATATTCGGCGGTGCGCTACGACCGCTGATGCGTGTTTCAAGTTTATAGATCGTTGCAAGGTCACCGATTTGATATGCGCCCCAGCGATCATCAGAGACCGGCATCCACTCGCGATAGACGCGCTCGGCGATGGCTTTGCGCGTTTCCCAGTCGCCTTCCTTATCGGCCTGATGGTTTTCGGCGCCACCGACCCACGCGTCATTGGTGAGCTCGTGATCGTCCCACTGCGGAATCATCGGATAGCTCTGATGCAGCTTCTGCAGATCCGGGTCGAGACGATACGAGGCGTAGCGAAGGCGATAATCGGCGAGCGTCACCATCTCGTGTGCAGGCTCGATCACGCGCCCGGTGAGCGTCTCGCTCACCGAAGGATATGTGCCAATCGCATATTCGTAGAGATAATCGCCGACGTGCACGATCAGATCGAGATCGTCACGTTCGCAGGCATGGGCGTAGGCATTGAACCAACCGAAGGGCAGATTCGCGCAAGAGAACAAGCCGATGCCGAATTTGCTCACCGCGCCTGTCGGCAAGGTACGCGTGCGCCCGGTGACGCTGCGCGAGCCATCCGGTGCAACGAAGCGGTAGTAGTACCAGCGGCCGGGGACCAATCCTTTGACGACGACTTTGGCGGTGTAATCCCGATCGGGATCTGCGATGACTTCGGCGCCCGCGACGAGTTTCTGGAACAGCGCATCGCTCGCCACCTCAGCGCGAAGTTTGACATCGGCATCGCCGACGAAGCGCGTCCACAGTAAGACCGAGTTTGAAGACGGCTCGCCGCTCGCGACGCCATGCGTGAATCCGCGGCGTAGGAACATACCCGCCACGCCGGGGATTGTCATGGCGCCTAGGCCGAAAACACCGGCTTGGATGAGACGTCTGCGATCGATCATATCTGTGCTCCTAGGCGCATCCTCAAGAGGCTTACTTTACAACCGTCGCGTTACAATGGGTCTACAGTTAGAGGTTTCCCGTGTCGAGCCCTGAAGTTTTCGTGTTGACGATCAATGCCGTGTTGCTGGCGGTGGCCTATCTCGTGGTGTATCCGCGTTTCGCCGGTAGCGATATGAATCGATTGGCGGTGAACGATCTGGCGGCCAATCTCGCGGCCGTCGCGATCTCTGGCTACTTTTTCTACGGAACCGGCACTCGTTTCGATTTTCTCGTACTCGAGGTCGGCTGGTTCGGTTTCACGGTGGCGAGTTTCCTGTTGATGGAGTTGCCACTGTTCGTTTGGTACGCGCGCCGCTACGGTTTATTCCGCGCGCCAGATTGATCACCGTGTTCCGCTAGAAGGCGGCGGACATCGGTCGTCTCTGGTCGGATACCGCGCCACAGCCAGAAGGCTTCCGCTGCTTGCTCGACCAACATACCCATTCCATCGTGCGCACTGGCGGCAGCCTGTTCGATGGCCCAGCGAGTAAAGACTGTTCCCTGATCGCCATAACCTAGATCATAGACATCGGTGCTAGGGCCAATGATCTTCGGGTCGACGAGAGGCGTTGCGTTCTGCAGGCCAAGTGACGTGGCGTGAATGACCACATCGAAGGGTTCGTGCAAATCGTCCGTGCTGTGTGCCGCGAGCGGAGTGCTTGAACCGTCTGTTCGCAGCGCTGCTTTACCAAATAGTTTGATCAACGCTTCTGCTTTGGCGAGCGTTCGATTAGCAATCACGATTTTAGAGGGGAGTTGTGCCAACAAAGGCCCAAGGATTCCCCGTGTCGCACCACCGGCCCCCAGTATGAGCACTGATCGCGCGGTCACGGCGATACCGAGGTGGTGTAGATCTGCCATCAAACCGGCGCCGTCGGTATTGTCGCCACGCACTCTGCCGTCTGACAGTGCGATCAGCGTGTTCACTGCGCCAGCTAGTTGCGCCCGTTCGGTCAGCTCGTCCGTCAGCGCAACGACCGATTCTTTGTGCGGTACCGTGACGTTGAGACCACGAAATCCTTCGCGAAGGAGTGTCGGTACGCGAGTGCGGAGATCTTCCGGCGCGATATCGATTCGCTCGTAGCTCATATCTTGACGAGTGGCTTTAGCAAACTCGCCGTGGATGAAAGGCGAGCGGCTGTGCGAGATCGGATGTCCGATCACGGCGTAACGGTCTGCGCTCATGTTTCTTGTCTCACCGCGGCACCACCGGTGCGCTCAGTATCGAGCACCTCACGCAAAATCGGTAGCCAGATCGCCATGCGTTCGTCGAACTGCCATGGCGGATTGAGAATGAGCATGCCAGAACCATTCAACCCGACACGGGAATCCGGCGGATGGATCCACAGTTCGCTGCTGATTGCGGGTGTTCGCGCCTCATCAGGCGGTTTCGGGAGATGTGACAGCAGGCGTTGGCGCCAGCCACTCGTATCTCGATCGTGCTTGATTGGATACCAAATGGCGATGACCGCGTTTGATAGACGGCGCAGAGCCTCGCAAGCGGCATGATCTACGGCCCGAAAGTCGCTGAGCGTCTCTTCGTAAGGTGGATCGATCAGTACCAAAGACCGCCTCTCGGAATTCGGAAGCCAATGACGAATTCTTTGATAACCATCGGCACACTCGGCGACGATCCGGCCTGGATGGCGCGGCAACAATTTATGCAGAGCTGCGTGTTCTTCGATCTGAGTCTCAATGAGGACCGCGCGGTCTTGTGGCCGAAGAGCTGCGAGCGCCAGTAGCGGGGAGCCCGGGTAGGCATGTCGCGAGGATTGTTCGCGACGGATCGACTTGATGGTATCGAGATAATCTTGAATTTCGATCGGCCAATCAGGCGATGCATGATTGACTAACAAGCCGATACCGCCGTCGGCTTCAGCGGTTTTTCGAGCTCCCTCGCCATGCAAGTCGTAGAGTCCGCGCCCTGCGTGCGTGTCGAGGAACAGAAAGCCTTTATCTTTTCTTGAGAGCGCTCGAATCAGAGCGAGCAGCGTGACGTGCTTGTGCACGTCCGCAAAATTGCCCGCATGAAATACGTGCCGGTACTTCACGCCTCGGTCGAAGAAGATTTTTTGGCTTTTGCCTTGGCGCTGGTCTTCTTCGGCGTCTTCGCTTTGGCCTTTGCTTTCGCCTTAGGCTTGACCGGCTTTGGCGTTTCGGACGCAGCGTCTGCCGTCGATGTCGCCTTCGCCTTGGATTTTGCCTTGCCCTTGGCTGGCGCGGCTTTCTTCGCAAAGCGTCCGCGACCGGGGCGCTGCGGAGCAGCGGCCAACAGTTCACGACACTCATCCAACGTCAGCGTCTTCGGATCTCGATCCTTCGGGATGCGCGCATTACGCAGCTTGTCCGTGATGTACGGTCCGTAGCGCCCGTTCAAAACTTGGATGTCGTCGATACCGAAATCTTGGATGATGCGATTAGCATCGGCGAGTTTTTTCGCGTCGACCACCTCGATCGCGCGTTCGAGCGTGATGGTGTAGGGGTCGTCTTCCTTCAGCGAAGCGTACTTGCTACCGAATTTGATATACGGTCCGAAGCGACCGATATTCGCCTCGAGCATTTCGCCTTCGGCATTGGCACCCAGCTTACGAGGCAACTGGAACAGTTGCAGACCCTCGGCAAGGGTGATGGTGTCCATCTTTTGACCCGGACGGAGTCCCGCAAAGCGAGGCTTTTCTTCATCATCGCGCGTGCCGATCTGCACGAAAGGCCCGAAGCGTCCCATGCGAACCGAGACGGGCTTGCCGCTCACCGGATCAACGCCGAGCTCGCGTGCTTGTGCTGCTTCGTCGCGCGAGACGTTCTTTTCCGTGTGGTCGATTAGATCGACGAACGGCTGCCAAAACTTCTGCAGCGGCTCAGTCCAAGGCTCCTCACCACGCGAGACGGCGTCGAGCTCGTCTTCCATTGCGGCCGTGAAGCCGTAGTCGACATATTTGCTGAAATGCGTGCTAAGGAAATTATTGACGATCTTGCCGATATCGGTGGCGATGAATCGCCGGCCGTCCATATCGACGTATTCGCGATCTTTCAAAGTCGAGATGATCGAGGCATAGGTCGAGGGTCGACCAATGCCATGTTCTTCGAGCGCCTTGACGAGGGAGGCTTCCGAATAGCGCGGCGGCGGTTCCGTGAAGTGTTGCGTGCCGCGCAAGCTGACAAGATCGACGATGTCACCCTCGTTCATCGCAGGCAGGATGCGATCGTCATCATCGTCGGCAGCATCGTCCTGACCTTCGAGATAGACGGCGATGAAACCCGGTTTAACCAGAGTCGAGCCGTTGGCGCGAAACAGATTTCGATCTGCGCTTTCGTTCCCGGCTAACAAGTCGATGGCGACGGTATCGAAAACCGCATGGGTCATCTGACAGGCAACCGCCCGTTTCCAGATGAGTGCATACAGCTTCTGCAAGTCGGCATCGATGCGCCCTTCGAGCATCTGCGGCAATACGGCTGCCGAGGTCGGACGAATGGCTTCGTGCGCCTCTTGCGCATTACGAGATTTATTTTTGAAGAAGCGAGCTGCTTCGGGCAGTGCTTCGGCGCCGTATACCTTTCCGATAACTTGGCGAATTTCGCCGATCGCCTCGTTGGCGAGATTCACCGCATCGGTACGCATATAGGTGATGAGACCGACGGCGCCCTCACCATAATCAACGCCTTCATACAGCTGTTGTGCAAGACGCATCGTGCGTTGCGCCGAGTAGCCGAGCTTGCGCGCCGCTTCTTGTTGCAGCGTCGAAGTGGTGAACGGTGGTGCGGGATGACGATTCCGTTGTTTGCGCTCGATGCTGATGACACGCAGCTTGCCAGGGGGTGCGAGACGCGCGGTCTCTCCCTCCGCCGCAGGCTGTGCCTGACCCGCACCCGTCGCGGCGAGCAATACTCGCTCGACGTCACCAGCCGCTTTTTCATCAGTGAAAGAAAACTGTTCGACCTTGCGTCCGCCGAACTCGACTAACTTCAGTGGAAAGCTTTGTTCGCTACGCTGCCCTTGAGCATCGAGCGTCCAATACTCTCGCGGAATGAAAGCTTGAATCTCGGCTTCGCGCTCGCAAATCATGCGCAACGCCGGGCTCTGCACGCGGCCCGCAGATAGGCCGCGACGGACCTTCTTCCATAGCAGCGGCGAGAGATTGAAGCCGACGAGGTAGTCGAGAGCGCGGCGCGCTTGTTGTGCATTGACGAGATCGAGCGACAAGTCGCGCGGCTCTTCAATAGCCTGACGTACGGCATTTTTCGTGATTTCGTAGAACGCGACGCGGTGTACGGTTTTTCCTTCTAGTGCACCACGATCATTCAGTAGCTCACGTAAGTGCCACGAAATCGCCTCGCCTTCGCGATCCGGGTCGGTGGCGAGATACAGCGACTTGGCTTTTTTCAGCGCTTTCGAGATTGCTTCGACGTGACGTTCGTTACGTTCGATCACGTCGTACTTCATGGCGAATTGCCGCGAGGGATCTACCGCACCTTCCTTGGGAACGAGATCGCGGACGTGACCGTAGGATGCAAGCACCTCAAAGTCGTTGCCGAGATATTTTTTGATGGTTTTGGCTTTCGCCGGCGATTCGACGATGACGAGATTTTGGGCCATTTCTTCCGTGGACTTTTTTTGGACGGTGTCGCCGTCGGTCAGTGGGGCCGTTCCGGCGGCAGATCGAACACGAGATCTTCCATGCGCGAGCAGGCGAGTTCCTGTCCGGGTTGGCTCGAGAGCACCATCAGCACGACCCACTTGAGTTGGTCGACATCCAATTCCGTGCCATCGAGAGCCAGCAAGCGCTCGATGACAATTTCGCGTTGTTGGGCCGACAGGATGCCGGTGCGTTCGAGCTCGAAAAGATAGCCGCGGCATTCCGCGGGCAGATGAGTGCGTTCGGCATCGGTGTAGATACGCAGCGCGCGGGGCCCGGTATCTCGCAACTCCGGTCGATCCCGCTCACAAGCAAGGTCCGCGAGCCAATCGAGCGCGCGCTCCACGCTTGCGCCATCGAAACCCGCTTGTTCGAGGTCTTGTGCGAGCGCCTCGCGCTCGGGCACCTCGGGGTCGTCAGCCAGCATGTAGCGGTCGAACACATAAATAAGAATGTCCAGAACGCTGCCGGTGTCGGGGGTTTGGGTCATGAATTCGAGGGTCAGGGCAGTTTGGGTTAAAGACGAAAATAACGGCCGCGGGCGTCGGATGCGGCACGCCCCTGAAGTTCCAGGGTGAGGAGCAGGGACGCTACAGATGTGCTGGAGAGGCCGGTGCTCGCGATGAGCGCATCGAGGCTCGTAGGCTCGAAGCCGAGCGCATCTAACAGGATTTCGGAGGGGTTGTCCAACCGCGGGGCCGTTTCAGAGGGGGGGTTCGAGGGTCCGGGGGGATGTCCATCCCATTGATTAAACGAGATATTTTTCAGTTCGGACAAAACGTCATCGGCGCATTCGACGAGGGTGGCCCCTTGGCGGAGCAGTTGGTGGCAACCGCGAGAGAGGGGGCTGTGGATGGACCCGGGTATCGCGAAGACCTCCCGACCTTGTTCTGCAGCGTATCGGGCGGTGACCAGCGAGCCACTGCGGGCGGCTGCTTCGACGACGAGGACGCCCACGGACAAGCCGCTGATTAGCCGATTTCGGCGAGGAAAGTGCGAGGCGAGCGGTGGAGTTCCAGGTGGAAATTCGCTCACCAGAGCGCCTGTAGCCGCGATCTCGGCGGCGAGCTCAGCGTGCCGCTCCGGGTAGGTGCGATCGAGGCCACAGGCGCAAACCGCGACTGTTTTTCCGCCGGCGAGCAGGGCGGCGCGATGTCCGGCGGCGTCGATGCCAAGAGCCAGGCCGCTTGTCACCACCAAGCCCAGCGAGGCGAAATGAAACGCGAAGTCGCGCGCCGTTCGTTCGCCGAGTGCTGTTGGGTGGCGGCTCCCGATCACGGCTAGTTGCGGAGCCGAGAGTACGGCTGGGTCGCCTCGCACGAACAGGACAGCCGGAGCGTGATCTATCGCCCTTAATAAGGAGGGATATCGATCATCATCGGCTGCGATGAGTTGCAGGGCGTGTTCTTCGATCGAGGCGAGATCGTTCTCGATCGACTGGTTGTCTGGGGTGGATAGAGCTTTCTGTGTGGAGATCGGCCAGCCGAGTTCGCGCCAAAGCGAGGCTGGTGCATGACGCGCGTCGGCGACCGAACGGATCCCGGCCGCATGCGCGGCTAGTAAACGAGGTGCGTTGATACCGGGCAGTCGTGCCCAACGACAGAGATCAGCGAGATCGGGGGTATGCATAGGGCGACCTTACGGACGCTCGCGTGCGATACCCCACCGGATTTGTCGGCAATGCGCACTGATATACTGGCGTCATCACGAATAACCTTCGAGCGGAGTGACTCTGCATGGCTTTGTTACCGATATTGGAATTTCCCGACCCGCGACTGCGCACGCGAGCGGAAGCCGTGACGACGTTCGATGCAGCGCTTTCGAAGCTGGTCGATGACATGTTTGAAACGATGTACGCGGCGCCGGGCATCGGTCTTGCCGCCTCGCAGGTGAACGTGCACCGTCGATTACTCGTGATGGATGTCACCGAAGACCACAGCGAGCCGCTGGTATTCATCAATCCCGAAATTCTCTCTCGTGAGGAAGTCGGCGTGATGCAGGAAGGGTGCCTGTCTGTGCCAGGCTTCTTTGATGATGTCGAGCGCGCTCAAAGAATCAAAGTTCGCGCGCAAGATCGTCATGGCATCACCTTCGATCGTGAGTTGTCTGGTCTCGCTGCGGTTTGTCTGCAGCATGAGATGGACCATCTTGAGGGCAAGTTGTTCGTCGACTATCTCTCTGTCCTCAAGCGCGATCGTATACGGCGCAAGTTGGAGAAAACCCAACGTGATCGTAGCGTTCGTACGGTGTCGGACAAGATCCCTGCCGGAGCCGGTGCGCGCTGACGCGCACCGAGCTTGTCCATGCGTGTCGTTTTTGCCGGGACACCGGCGTTCGCGTTGCCGCCCTTGGCGGCGCTCGCTGATTCTTCGCACGAGATCGTTGGTGTTCTGACTCAGCCTGATCGGCCCGCAGGGCGTGGTCGGAAGTTGACGCCGAGTCTGGTCAAAGAATTCGCCATGAGTCGTGGCTATGAAATCAGTCAGCCAGCCACTTTGCGCACCGAAGAGGGGCGCGAATCTTTGCGGCGATGGGCGCCCGATGTTCTCGTCGTGGTGGCTTACGGGCTCATCTTGCCGATCGAGGCGCTGACGATTCCAAAGTTTGGATGCATTAACATCCACGCCTCGCTATTACCTCGTTGGCGCGGTGCGGCGCCGATTCAGCGAGCGATTCTCGAGGGTGATGCTGAAACGGGCGTCACTATCATGCAAATGGATGCGGGTCTCGATACCGGCCCAATGTGGCTGCAGCGGCGGGTCGCTATCGATGATCAAGACGACGCCATTTCGCTGCAGGATAAGCTTGCTGCGCTCGGTGCCATGGCTTTGCTCGAAACCCTCGAACTCGTCGCTGACGGCAGGACACAACCTATCGTGCAGCCGGCTGATGGTGCGAGCTACGCGCGCAAAATCGATAAGACTGAAGCGCGCATCGATTGGCAACGCAGCGCGGTCGAAATCGATCGGCAGATTCGCGCCTTCAAAGCATGGCCTGTTGCTGAGACGACATGGCGAGGAGAGATTTTGCGTATTCATCGCGCTCACCCGATCGGTGATGCTGTGAGTATGGGATCTGCCCATGCGCCCGGTACTTGTGTCGACACAGCCGATGGCGCTTTACAAATCGCCTGTGGGCAAGGCTGTCTTGCCATCACCGAACTTCAAAGATCCGGTAAGCGCAGCGTGAGCGCTGCAGAGTTTCTCAACGGCATTCCAGGCGGATTCACCGCAGGGGCGGAGCAGTTTTCATGAAGTCTGAGTTAGCCCCCGGTGCAGCGACGCTCGCTGCGGCAGTTCGTGCCGTGAGCGCGGTTGCCCATGATGGTCGTTCCGCTGACGTGGCCTTACTCGAGGCAGAGTCTCGTCAAGATCGCTCTGCTGTTCGCGCCATTGCCCTTGGAACTTTGCGCTGGTATCTGCGGCTCGCTCCAGCGATGGCGAGCCTGGTTGCACGACCTGCTGCGGATATCGATCCGCAGTTGCGCGCATTGCTGATCACCGCTGCCCATCAAATCGAACACTCGCGCGGTGCGCCGGAAGTGAGCGTGCATTTAGCCGTAGATGCAGCCAGAGCGCTCGGATTGCAACGCGCCACAGGTTTCGTCAATGCAGTCTTGCGACGTTTCGTTCGCGAGCGTGAATCTTTGCTGTCAGCTGTCGATACGGATACGGCAACGCGTCATGCCCATCCTGAATGGTTCGTGAATAGCGTCATCAGCGCATGGCCTGAGGCGGCTGAGACGATCTTCATGGCAAATAATCGGCACCCGCCCATGACACTCCGAGTAGCGCCGTTTTCGCCGGATGCGCGCGAAGAATATCTCCGTGAGCTCGCGAGCTCGGGACGGGTCGCTCGATCGGTTGAATGGTGCGCAGAAGCGCTGCAGCTTGAGCATGCGGTGTCGGTGTCGTCGTTGCCTGGTTTCGAGAGTGGACGCGTTTCGGTGCAAGATGCCGGTGCGCAATTGGCCGCACCTTTGCTCGATGTCGCACCGGGTCAGCGTGTGCTTGATGCTTGTGCAGCGCCAGGCGGCAAGACTGCGCACATCTTGCAGCGACAGCCCGACATCGACCTTCTTGCGGTCGATGTCGATGGTGAGCGCCTCGCGCTAGTGCGAGGCACGCTAGAGCGTATCGGTGCCGAGGCGCGGGTGCTGGTGCGCGATCTCTCGCGTAGTGACGCGCTTGCCGACGAGGCGGCATTTGATCGGATACTGCTAGATGCGCCCTGTTCCTCAACGGGCGTCATCCGACGCCATCCGGACATCAAATTATTACGGCGTGCAGAGGACATCGAACATCTTGCTCGTATGCAGCGTCGTTTGCTCGAGAATTGCTTCGCGAAGTTAGCTCCACAAGGTCGACTCGTTTATGCAACTTGCTCGGTGTTGCCGGATGAAAACGAGGAAGTGGTCCGGGCTTTCATTGAGAGTCATCCCGAGGTCGAAGCATTGCCGTGGCCTGCCAACGTATCGCTACCGCCGGGTGCCGTTCGTCTCGCCCACGGAGTTCAGCTGCTGCCTGGCAGCGCAGCGAACACGGATGGATTTTATTATGCTTGCCTCGGATACAGGGGTTCGCGATGACGAACGGTCTTGCTGATCGCCGAACGGTGCTCGTGAAATTGGCCATTTTAGCGACAGCGTTGCTGTCGTCAGTGGTGGCCTCTGGGCGTCTTTTTGCTCAGCCAATCGAGCCGGTACCTAACGACGCACTCGAGATTCAGTCGGGCTTCGTGAATGTCGTCAACGGCGTCTATCAGTTGCAGGTTCGGGTCAGTTATCCGATGAACGACGAGGATCTTCGCGCACTGCAGCAGGGCGTGTCGCTCTTTTATGACGTCGATCTTGAGGTGACGCGTGAGCGGCGGTTTTGGATGCCAGCAAGCATCGTCAATTTGAGTCTGCGCCGAGAGCTCAGTTATCACTCGGTGAGCGAGCGCTTTCTCGTCAAAGACTCGCAAGGTGACGCCGAGACTCGATCGTTTGCCACCATCGAAGAAGCCTTGGCAGATCTTGGAGAAGTCGATGGATGGCCTATCCTCGTCTCCGCGCAAGTCGCTGAGAATGGCAACTATTTCGTCAATGTCCGCGCTGTCGTTAGACGCGGGCGCCTTACCGATGCACTGCGCGCGCTGATGTTCTGGTCGGATGACTGGCAACGCCGGAGCGAGTGGTATTCATGGTCGCTGCCGCGCTGAAACGCTATCGATCGTTGCTGACGGTGACCTTCTGGTCGCTGTTGGTGTTCGGCACGTTGACGGCACTTTTTTTGTCGGCACAGAACTCAGCGCAGTTCGGTCGCTGGCAGCCGTGGATTTTGTTGGCGAGCGCGATCGGTGTGGTCGCATTGATCGCCATGCTGGTGCGCAAGACCGTGCAGCTCATTCGGGCTTATCGGAGCGGTGTCCCGGGATCTCGTTTGACGTCTCGAACCGTTCTCGTGTTTGGTGCGTTGGTCGCATTGCCGCTGTTGTCGATCTACGTGTTTTCGCTGCAATTTCTCAATCGCGGTATCGATAGTTGGTTCCAGGTCGAGATTAAGCAGAGTCTCGACGATGCGGTTGTACTGTCGCGAGCGGCGCTCGATTTGCGCATGCGCGAGCAATTGGAGCAAACAGAACGGTTTGCTCAACGTCTGTCGACGCTACCTTCATCGGGTGCCATGTTGATCTCGATGGATGAAGAGCTACGTCGGACAGACGCAGCGGAACTCGTTTTGTACGGCGAGTACGAACGTATCATCGGTGCAAGCAGTCGGTCAGTGCCCGATTCTTTGCCCGAGCGACCATCGGCCGAGCTGGTTCGCCAGGTGATCACCGGCCGCAACTACGTCAGTCTCGAGCCTGTGGGTGATGCGGGTTACGTGATCCGAACAGCGGCGTTGCTACCCGGAGCTGTCTCGTTGCCTAGCGGAGCGCGCTTCGTCGTCGTCACTCATGACTTGCCGCGACAGTTTGCCGATTTGACTGATGCCGTCCAAAGATCGTTTTCTCAATATGGCGATCTTGCTGCCTTACGCGAGCCGCTTAAATACAGCTTTAGTTTGACGTTGACGATGGTGTTGCTGGTGACGCTGCTCGGGGCGATATATGGCGCCATATATTCCGCCGAAGTTCTGTTCAAGCCGGTGCAGGATCTGATGGCCGGCACGCGCGCGGTTGCGAAGGGTGATTTTGCGACGCGAGTTCCTTTGAGCTCGCATGACGAGATGGGATTTCTCGTGCAGTCGTTTAACGATATGACCAAGCGTTTGCGGCGCGCGCGGGAAGAAACCGAGAGTAGTCGCGAAGCGGCGGACCGCGAACGAGAGCGACTTGCGGTGATTTTGGCGCGTCTCTCGACGGGCGTGATCACCGTGGATCGAGCGTTGGTTTTGCAGCGGGCCAACGCAGCAGCGGGCGCTATCCTCAGTGTAGATCTCACGGCGATGATCGGTAAATCATTGACCGATCTTGTGGGTGGAGAAGGAATCGCCAAGGCCTTCTTTGACGATTTGCGCGCTCGTTTCGCGGCGGGCCGTGAAGAATGGCGCGAACAGATCGAACTACGCGGTGTTGCTAGTGCGGGAGGGCCGCGCTTTCTGGCGAGCGCCTGTGTGCGCTTGCCACAAGCTGCCGACGAGGCCGTCAATTACGTGATCGTCTTTGACGACGTGACCCGTCTTCTACAAGTTCAGCGCGAAGCGGCTTGGGGTGAGGTGGCGCGACGACTGGCGCATGAAATCAAGAACCCGCTGACACCAATTCAGTTATCCGCCGAGCGACTCCGTCGCAAGGTATTGCCGCAGCTAGAGGGTGGCGATGCCGAGTTGTTGGAGCGATCGACCCACACGATCGTCCAGCAAGTCGAGGCCATGAAACAGATGGTCAATGATTTCAGCGAGTACGCGCGCGCACCCGCGATGAAGTTCGAGCTGTTCGACCTCAATCAATTGGCTGGCGAAGTCGTCGATCTGTATCGAGCTGAGGAGGACCAGGTCGACATTCAGAGTCGATTCGATCCGGGGCTCGAGCCGCTATGGGGTGATCGGGCCCGGATCCGTCAGGTGCTAAACAACCTGCTGACCAATGCGATCGAGGCGCTTGAGGGGGTACCCGAGGCGCGCGTAGAGCTGCTGACCGGCGTCGGTGAGCGAGAGGCGGTTCCCGTGGTGCTGCTGACGGTGACGGATAACGGTCCGGGGTTTCAGCCGGAGATTCTGGATCGGATCTTCGATCCGTACGTATCGAGCAAGCCGCGCGGTACGGGCCTTGGCCTCGCGATCGTTCGGAAGATCGTCGAGGACCACGGTGGGGTCATCGAGGCCGATAACCGGGTGGAGGGTGGCGCTCGAGTCCGTGTTATGTTGCCATTTAGAGACAAATCCCGGTTTACCGCAGCCCGTGAGCGGCAAGCCGATATACGGAGGGAGCGGGCATGAGCTCAGCACGCATACTCGTGGTGGATGACGAGGCCGATATCCGGATTCTCGTGAAGGAAATTCTCACCGACGAAGGTTATGACGTCGCCGTTGCCGCCAACGCGAGCGAGGCGCGTCAACTCCGGGGGCAGTTCTCCCCCGATTTGATCTTGCTCGACATATGGATGCCGGATGTCGATGGCATCACCTTACTGCGTGAGTGGATGGGTACCGGTAACGGGTCCTGCCCGATCATCATGATGTCCGGTCACGGCACCGTTGAAACGGCAGTCGAGGCAACCCGTTTGGGCGCCCTCGATTTCGTTGAGAAGCCGCTGTCGTTGGCCAAGTTGTTACGTACCGTCGAGCGCGGTCTCGAGAACGCGCGAAAATCGCGAGGTGCGCAGCGCTTGCTAGGCGGTGTTGCTGCGCCAATCGGCAAGAGCCGCGTGGTGCAGCAACTGAAGCATGAGTTGGCCGCGCTAGCGCCAAGTCGCAATGCGGTATTGCTATTGGGGGAACATGGCAGTGGCCGCGAGATGTTCGCCCGCTACTTGCACGAGCACGGGCAGACACCCGCGGCGCCCTTCATCGTTGTGGTGGCGAGTAGCTTGCGAGAGCTCGATGCAGAAGCAAGTTTGCTCGGGCGCCAAGATGCCACTGGCACCGTCGCCGGTATTTTGGACGAAGCGGGCGAAGGCACTCTCTTCATCAGCGAGCTCGGCGATCTGCCGGCCGCCGCGCAACGCGTATTGCTCGGTGTTCTCGAGACGGGGCATTACCGAGCCTTGGGTGAGACTCGCGACCGCCCCTTCCGCGGGCGCATCGTGAGCTCTGCGCATCCCGGTATCGAGCAAGCTCCCGAGGGGGTGAGCGGGTCGATCCGTCGTGATCTCTTGTCACATCTCGACCGTATTATCGTGCGTGTGCCGCCGTTACGCGAGTACGCAGAAGATGTGCCCGAGCTACTGCGACAACAGGTCGATCGATTGGTCGACACCGAGGGATTGCCCTTCCGACGTTTCGGCGTCGCCGCTCAAAATCGTCTGCGTAATTATCCTTGGCCCGGCAACGTGCAAGAGCTGCGCAATCTCGTGCGCCGTTTGCTGCTGCGCGGTGGTACTGAAGAAATCACGTTGGCCGATATTGAGCATGAGCTTGCTCAAGCGGCGCCGCCTGCGGAGCCACTGGTCAAGCAAGATTTATTGGCTTTGAGCTTGCGCGAGGCGCGAGAGCATTTCGAGCGCGCCTATTTGCAGCAGCAATTACTGCTCTGTCACGGCAAAGTGGGGCAGCTTGCAAAACGTGTTGGCATGGAGCGCACGCACCTTTATCGCAAACTCCGCTCGCTCGGCGTGGACTTTCGGTCTGTTGGCGACGACGCGGAGTCGTGACTGCGCGTTAGTCGCTGACGCGGATCACGACCATATCGATATCGGCTGCGCGAAGACGCGCACGGGTTCGGTTCAGTGACTCGAGATCGCTAACCGGGCCGATTCGAACTCGGTGGAAGACGTCATTATCGATCGCGATGCGCTGCAAGGAAGCCGAGATGCCAAGTCGTGACAACTTCGTCTGCAGCCTTTCGGCCTCAGCCAGTTCGCGATACGCGCCGAGCTGCAGCACATAATTTCCCGGTCTTGCGATTGGAGAGTTAGGTAGCGGCTCCACGGGCGCTTCTTTGCCCGCTTCTGGAACGACAACCTCTTGCGAGGGCAACATGTCGTAGAAATCGTAGTTGCGAGCTTCTTCGGTTTCGTCAACCGCGTCCGACTTTGTTGCAGCCCGCGGTTCAGGCCGCGCGAGACTCTCTACCGCCGCTTCAGCAGCTTTAAGCGCGCGTGACTGCCAAAGAAATACACCGAGTGCGACCGCGAGGCCGATACCGAGTCCAACAAAAAAATCGCGCGACACTCCGAGCTGCACGCCGCTGCGCCGAGATGTTCGTTTGAAGTCGCGGCCGATCGGCGTATTCATAGAATTCCTTACATCGTCTCCGGTGCCGAGGCGCCAAGGATACCGAGTCCATTGCGAAGGACCTGCTGAACGGCGAGCAGGGCATAAACTCGAGCCTGCCTCAGATCATCCTCGGCCACGAGAATACGCTCCGCGTTGTAGAACGCATGCAGCGTCGTTGCTAAATCTTTGAGGTAATGAACGAGTGCGTGCGGCGCGCGCTGCGCGGCCGCTTGACGTATCACTTCCGGATAGCGCGAAAGACAGGACAGCATAGCCTCGGCATGCGCGCTCGCGAGCAGCGTGGCTCCTTGCGCGGAGACGATATTGGCAGCCGCCGCCGCATCGTACGAAAGCGAACGAGCTGCGAGTTCTTTCATGACACTGGCGACACGCGCGTGCGCGTACTGGATGTAGAACACCGGATTTTCGTTCGACTTTGATTTTGCAAGCTCTAGATCGAAATCGAGCGACTGATCGTTACTGCGCATCAGATAGAAAATACGGCATGCGTCATTGCCAACTTCGGCTCGCAGCTGGCGCAGCGTAACGAAATTGGCTTCGCGTTTGCCCATCGAGAGTTTTTCGCCGTTGCGGAATAGCGCAACGAGCTGGATCAGTAAGACTTCGAGGCACTCGCCGGGATGGCCGAAAGCTTGTAGCCCACCACGCAGACGCGTGATGTAGCCATGATGGTCTGCACCAAAAATATTGATCAGCGTATCGAAGCCGCGCTCGCGCTTCTCGAGGTGATAAGCGATGTCCGAGGCGAAATAGGTAGTGACGCCGTTGTCGCGCACGACGACTCGATCCTCGTCGTCTCCGAAGCGTGTGGCGCGAAACCACTGTGCGCCGTCCTTCGTGTAGAGCAAATCATCTTTGCGTAATCGCTCGAGCGCACGGTCTATGGCGCCACTCGCATTGAATTCACGTTCGGACGTCCAGTGATCGAAGTGAACTCCATAGCCGTCGAGATCGTCTCGAATCTCATTGAGCATCGCAGCGATGCTCTGCTGTAGCAAAATCTGCCACTGCTCGGCACCGAGCAGTTCGCGACCTCGCGCGATCAAGGCGTCGATGTACTGATCTTTGTCGCCCACCGGCGCGTCAGGCGGCAAATGGGCGAACACGGTTGCAACGGGATGGCACCAGCTCGTGCCAAATCGCGCCTGAAATTCTTTGGCAACCGGCAGTAGATAATCGCCGCGATAGCCGTTCTGCGGGAACACGAGTGTCTCTCCACAGGCTTCGAGATAGCGCAGCCAAACCGATACCGCGAGGATTTCGGTCTGTCGGCCGGCATCGTTGATGTAGTACTCCCGAGTGACGTCATCGCCGGCTGCGGCGAGCAGGCGGCCGAGCGCATCACCGAAAGCAGCTTGCCGACCATGTCCAACGTGCATCGGTCCGGTCGGATTGGCTGAGACGAATTCGAGCAATACTTTTCGTCGCACGGTCGGGTTGAATCGACCGTAGTGGTCACCTTCGCGATGGACGCGTAGCAACTCTTTCGCGAATAAATCTTTGGCAAGGAAAAAATTGATAAAGCCTGCGCCGGCGACCTCCGCCTTAACCACGATCTCGTTGGCGGGCAGAGCAGCGATGATGGCGAGCGCGAGCTCACGCGGATTACGTCCGACGCTTTTGGCCAAGCGCATCGCGATGTTCGAGGCGAAGTCGCCGTGCTGCGCATCGCGGGTGCGATCGACCGTGACCCAAGTCGGGTCGACGGGTTGCGGCAGCAAGGAGCCTTCAAGGGATTTCAGTGCACCCTGCAGCAGGTGCTGGAGGTCGTTTTTCACGGGCGCGATTCTACAGCCACGCTGGCACTGCGCCTAAAACAATTCGAGCGGATCGACATCGAGCGCCCAGCGCACACGTCTGACCTCAGGCAACGCTTCGACTGCCGGCACCCAGCGGTCGAGAAAGCGATGCAATGCCGCGCGATCGGCGCTTTCCACTAGCAACTGCGCGTGAAAGCGCCCGGCGCGTTTGGCCATTGCCGCTGGGGCGGGACCGAGCAGTCGGACGTTGGCTTTCGGGGCGGCGCGCCGTGCCGCAGCGAGAAAGTCGGTCGCCCAGTCGGCTTGCAGCGCTGAGGCTCGCAGGGCAGCCAAGCGGGCAAAGGGCGGCCATGCGGCAGATTCGCGCTCAGCGAGTGCGGCACTCGCAAATGCCTCGTAACCGCCCTCGAGTAGTCCGCGCAGCAGCGGGTGGTCGGGGTACTCGGTTTGTATCAAGACTTCGCCTCGTCGATCGCCACGTCCCGCTCGACCGGCTACTTGCACGATGGTTTGTGCGAGCCGTTCGGCAGCGCGGAAGTCGGTGCTGAAGAGACCTTGATCGGCGTTCAAGACGACGACCAACGTCACATCGGGAAAATCGTGACCCTTAGCGATCATCTGCGTGCCGACGAGGATTCGGGCCTCGCCGCTCGTGATCCGCGAGACCACCGCTTCGAGTTCATCTTGCCGGCGGACGACATCGCGATCGAGTCTCGCGATACCCACACCGACGAATGTTTCCGCCAAGCTCTCTTCGATGCGCTCGGTACCTTGGCCGACGGTTTTGACCGCATAACCACATTGGGGGCATTGACGCGGCAATTCGCGGTCGGCGCCGCAGTGATGGCAGCGCAGACGCGACGCCTGCCGATAGACCGTGAGCCTCGCATCGCAGGAGAGACAGGGCGCAACCCAGCCGCAGGCCGTGCAGGCGAGTGTCGGCGCGTAGCCACGACGATTGATGTAGACGAGCACCTGGCCTTGATCGACGAGATGCTTCTCGATGGTGGTTGCAGCCGTGGTCGAGAGTCCGGCGTGCACGTGCTCGGCGCGCAGATCGATCAGCCGCAAGGTCGGCGGCTGCGCGTTAGCGGCACGGCGCGGCAAACTTAAGGGCTGATATCGACCGAGAGTCACGTTATGCAGCGACTCGAGCGAGGGAGTGGCTGAGCCGAGCACGATCGGGATGTCGAGTTGCTGAGCACGCACCAAGGCGAGATCGCGAGCCGAATATCGAAAGCCGCCTTCCTGTTGCTTGAACGAGGCATCGTGCTCCTCGTCGACGACGATCAAGCCTAGATCGGGGATGGGTGCGAATACGGCCGAGCGTGTGCCGAGCACCAGACGGGCTGATCCATCATGGGTGCGTCGCCACGCCTCGAGCCGCTGGGTATCTGTGAGACCGGAGTGCAGCACGGCGAGCGGTATGCCCGCAAAGCGCTTGGCGAACCGACCGACCAGTTGCGGCGTGAGACCGATTTCCGGCACGAGAATCAAGACGCGTCGTCCGGCCTGAAGCTGCCTCTCGGTGAGTCTGAGATAGACCTCGGTTTTGCCGCTGCCTGTGATTCCTTGCAGTAACCAAGCGCGGTACCCCGTGTCGCCGCTCGCGATCACGGTATCGAGCGCGGCCTGTTGGTCGGGCGTCGGTGCTGGCGGTGGCGCTCGGTTCGCGGCACTCGGCTCATCGCCCCGCGACCCCTGCGGATCGCCGCAACTCGGACCTGTCATCGAGGCTTGAGGATGGTTTCGGGCTTCGCGTTCTTGCCGCAGCACCCAGTCGCGCTCACGCAGCGATCGGGCGTGCTCTCGCCAACGAGGCCAGTCGGCCAGATCACCTTCCGATACGCCCGCCTCATGAGCCGCCAGGCGTTCCAGCAGGGCGCGTTGTTGGCGCGCGCGTTTGGGCTCCCCCGCATCGAGCGCCGTTCGGCCAGCCGGGGTGAGCGTCCAGACGAATTGGCGCTCTTGCAGAGCTGCGCCCTCGCGCAGGAGCTTGGGCAGCGCCGTCGCGATCACTTCACCTAAAGGGTGGTGGTAGTAGTCAGCGGCCCAGCGCAGCAGGCACAACAGGGAAGCGTCGAAGGTTGGCTGATCGTCGATATAGGACGAAATTTGCTTTAATTTAGACTTTTCTAGCTCTGAATGAGTCTCTATTGAGACAATAAAGCCAATTTTTTCTCTGCGACCGAATGGAACGCGCACGCGCTGTCCGGCCACGGCGGCAGGGGAATTCTCATCCCGCAGGTAGTCGAAGGTTCGCCGCAAGGGGGTGTCGAGGGCGACCCGCAGGATCTCGTCGGTCATCGCTGCATTTTTCCACAGAGCGTGTGGATAACGTTGTGGATGACACAAAATTCCAGCGAAAAAACTCGCGAAAATCGGCGGAAATGCGCGGGGGTGGTCAAAAAATGATCAATTTCGTTAAATCTCAATTTAATCAATGAGTTAGGTATGTGTTGATCTTGGCTCAATGATTTTTACGACAATTTTATGACTTGGTTTCTTCGCGACTGTGCGTAAGTCACTGATTTTTCGATGTCGATCATTTCGCTCTAGGGGTCCAATTGGTCAGGCTGACGCCGAGAAGAGCGATCAATCCGCCGACCACCATCGAAGCCAGAAGTGGCTCATCGAGCAGTAAGGTCCCCAGTAACACGCCAAAAACAGGCACGAGGTTGTTGAAGACCGATGCTCGAGCCGGCCCGAGTCGCGCGAGACCCTCGGCGTACCAGACGAAGGCGAGCGCGGTGCCGCCCGCCCCCAAGTAGAGAATCGACATCCAAGCATCGAGGCTCACCGCACCGACACTCCACCCGGACCACTCGAGCGGAATGCCGATCGAGAGTAATACGGCGCCCCAGAGCGTCGTCACCGTGGTCAGCGCGAGCGCCGATGGTGCGCGCTCACCCGCTAGCGCGTAGCGGCTGATGATTGTGTACACCGCCCAACAGAGTGCACCGCCGAGCATCAGCGCCTCGCCGCGGCCGACACGCTCGAAAAGCACGGTGAGATCGCCCTTCGCGAGCACCGTGCACACGCCCGTCAGTGCGAGCAAGATGCCAAGCCATCGATGCCACGCGAGCCGCTCGCGAAACACGACCGCCATCGCGACCGCCGTCATGATCGGGTTGAGTGCGACGACGAGGGCGGTGCGGCTTGCAGGAATCAACTCGAGTGCACCGAGAAACAGCAGGTTGTAGATCACAAGACCCGCGAGTGCGAGCGCAGCGCTGTAGAGCCAATCGCGGCGACGCAGTTGCGGCCAGCCGCGCTCGATCCACAGCATGAGTGGTATCAACACCGCCGCGGCCACCCAAAATCGCAGTGCGGCAAGGGTGAAGTGCGGCATCTGCGGTGCCGCTAGGCGGCCCGCGATGAACGTGCCGCCCCATAAGGCGGCGACGCCAACAAGACGTAGGTAGGTTGAGGTCATGGTGTTGACTCCGCCGCTGATGCGTCTGCATCGCGACGCTCACGCAAGGCGACGTAGATGCCGGCACCGATGATGATGCCCGCGCCGAGCAGCATGCCGGCTTGTGGGAATACCTGCCAGAACACCCAATCGATACCGATACCCCAGAGTAGCGCGGTGTATTCGACCGGGGCGACCACGGCCGCCGGCGCATGACGAAACGCTTCGGTGATGTAGTACTGGCCGATGGCGCCGAGCCCGCCGGTTGCGGCGATGAGCCACCAGTCTTGTGGTCGAATCGGCGCCCATTGGGGCAGCGCGAGCACACCGGCGATCAGCGTGACGAGCAGCAAGAACGTGAACACCATCGACGAAGAGGTTTCGCTGCGGGTGAGCACGCGTGCCGTGATGACGGCGAGGGCGTAGCTCAAGGCCGAGATCGCCGCAGCAAAGCCCGCGAGCAGCGGCAGTCCGCCCGGCCGCGGTTGCAGAATGATCCACACACCCGCCAGCCCGATCAGAATGGCGAGCCAACGACCGCGATCGACCTTCTCGCCTAACCACAGTGCCGCCATCGCAGCGATCAAAAGCGGCGCGGTCATGTAGATGGAATACACCGCGGCGAGCGAGGCGGTGCCGAGGGAATAGACGAACGTCACGAGCATGATGACACCGAGTACGCCACGGACTAGGTGTAGCCCGTACCGATGGATGCGTAGTTCGGCGAGCCTGCCCTGCCACAGCAGGGGCAGCAGCACGAAGGGCAGCGACGCGGCGGCACGCAGTACCGTCACCTGCATCGGCGGGTAGTGTGCGGCGAACAACTTCAGCAACGCATCCATGAAAGAGAAAGCAGCCACGGCGATGAACATCGCTGCCAGACCGCGGAGGTTGCCGGTATTCATGGGGGCGGGACTATACGGGAAGCGAGCGTCGCCGACCCGAATGTGCGCGAGATCACGTTCAGATACTAGGCCGTAAAGGCAGGCATAGAAAGCCGGCAAAAATGATCGTAGTTTTTTGTGGGAAAGCGACGATGGGAGCACTACATTCCGCATCCATACCAACTGACCGCGCGGTGGTTCGATCTTTGATCCGATCGCCGCGCAGGCTCGGATCTCCAAAGACAACAACGTCAACCAGTGCGATGAAATATCTCAGCTTGACGCCGGCTTTGCTGATTGCCGCGCAACACGACACCAGTTCGATTTCCAGCCTCGTCATGACGTATCGCATGCACGGTTTGGGGGGTGATCGCGCCTGTCGCAAGCTGATTCACCGGCTCGAGAAGCTGAACCTGCTGAAGATCGTGCCAGGTTCCCGTAACGATCGACGCGAAAAGTCGGTGTGCCTTACGGACGAGTCGCGACAACTGCTACGCGACCTGAAATCGCAGCTGCAGAAGCTGCCGATCTGACCCGCGCCGTCCTCGCTCTCGGCCCCGTCCGCAAGACAGTCGAGCCGCCGGGAGGCGCTTGGGTTTTCTTTGCAATCGAATTTGATACAGTTATTGTTCCTATATGAAACTAGTTGGCCTCGCACCCGCCGTTTTACTGATCGCCCAACACAAGGCGATCTCGATTTCCGAGTTGGTTCATCTCTATCAACAGATGGGCTTCGGAGGTGCGCGCAGTTGCCGCAAATTGATTCACCGGCTCGAGCGGCTCGAGTTGATCGAAATCGCACCCGG
>JBMTZD010000016.1:0-36854 GCA_049455235.1 Steroidobacteraceae bacterium | reverse complement strand
TGCGACAGGAAATGCGCGCCTCGGGATTGCTGGGCAATCGAGAAAGCTGCACCGATAAGTAACGTGACCATCAAGGCGATGGTTGCAAGCGCAGGTCGGGACTGTCGCCAGACAAAAAACAAGCCAAATAGCGCGAATGCCGAGGACGAATGGGCGCCGGGAAAACAAGCGCCTCGGGGAAGCCCTTCGGGTCTGAACTCGAACCAATGAATCACGGGCCTATTTCCGCCGAAGCCCTGCAGATCCCACGGACAGTCCACGTTCGTGACTTGCTTCAAGAGCCCCACAGTCAGGGGCACCACAACCATGCACGCAGCAAAATAACCGAGCTCAGCTCGATGCGCCGCCAACCGCGGCGACTTAAAGCTGAGCGCCCAAGTCAGAATGGCAAGTACACCTACGAGCCGCATCAAATTACGACCACCGGTGTGCAGTAACTCGTTGGCCCACCAGTCATGACGACCGACCCACTCCTGCGCGGCCGTGTCGAAAAACAACTGCCGAGCAATCAACAAATCACCGTCGAATAGCGCGAGAAGAAACAGAACAGCCGCTACTAGCCCAACAATCCAAACGTGGACGCCGAGATTCTGGTCATACCCCCTCTTCATGGCGATCTGCCGTCTCAGCGACCTGCTGAACCCGCTTTTGTGAGCAATACAGCGATCTCCTGGCGTCGTCCGGCATCAGCCGCTTCACGCCCCGGCCGTGCAGGCGCAGCCTGAGCTAGCTTCAAGTGTTTGATCGCGAGTGCCGTTTCACCTTTGTCGAGAAGAAATTCCGCATAGAAAAAGTTTGGGTCAATCCCAGTCGGATTCAGTTTCAGCGCCGTCTCGAGGTGTTTGCGCGCCTTCTTGTCGTCACCGAATCCGATCGGAAACCCAGGGACCTTGTGATAGAGAGTGCCGAGACTCGTGTGTGCCGATCCGGCAAGAGCGGTCGAGTCGACTTTTAGAGACGCTTCTAAAACCGAGCGCGCTTCTTTGACCAATGAAAGAGCGCCGAGACCACCCTTTGCACCTGCCTGACTCGAGAGTGCGATACCGTGCCACACCATAGGCTCGGCACGCCCGGGCTCTCGCGATACCAAAGCCGCCGCCTTCGCCGCCAACTGCCCAAACTCCGTCGCCTTTTGATCAGCCGAGTTTGCCGAGTAATTGATGCGTGCCCACGTCTGTTGAATCTCGAGCAAATCGGCGTCGAGTGATGCGGCACTGACTGATCCGGCGGATACCAGAACCAGCATCGCGGCCAGAAGCTTTCTTCCCAGAACAGTTGTCATGATTTCTCACCTCGTTGGATGAACTGCCTAATAGTCGGTAGTTGTTTGAAGAGCGCGCCGTCTACCACCGATGGCATAACGGCATTGATGCGAGCGAAAAGTGATTCGGGCCAACCCATCACCGTGCTTGTGCGCCGAGTCGACAGGCCAGTAACGACCACATCGGCAACACGCTCGGGATCATCAATGTGATTACCGAGTTTTTTGTTCAGTTCGTCGACCAAGTCAGAGTTCAAACTCGTTCGAGTCGCGCGCGGCGCGACGTGCTGAACAATGATCCGGGTGTCTGCGAGCTCGCGACGCAGTGCTTCAGAGAATCCGCGCAAGCCAAACTTACTGGCCGAATAAACTGCCTGCGACGGATATCCGATATAACCAAAGACGGAACCGACGTTGACAATGCGCGCTTCAGGTAGCGACTTGAGATGCGGTAACAACGCTTGAGTCAAGCAAATCGGCGCGAGAAGGTTGATTTGCAAGAGATCATTAATCTTTTCGGAGTCAATATCCTCGAGAAACCCGGCATCACTCATGCCCGCGTTGTTGATTAAAGTGTCAATACCAACGTGATCCCAATGCCTTGCATACTCGACGACACGCTGTCGATCGGTATCCACAGTGAGATCTGCCACCAGAATTCCAATTTGCTGAGGCGCCTCCGCGGCGACGACTTGTAATTTGTTCGCATCACGCCCCGTGATCAGCACGCGAGCTCCGTCGTCGACCAAACGTCGAACGATGGCGGCTCCGATTCCGCTGCCACCGCCAGTCACCAAAGCCCTGATGGGCGAATTCATGCGGCAACTCTGTCGAGACTGCGAAAGACATTGCCATAGAGCCAAAACATGGCATTCGCGCAATCGACAATGGCCGCGTGATCGCCAGCCGAATCGAGCCGGTTGACGATGCCGGCCAAATGCTGGGTATGTTCCTGATCCAATTTGCCGTGACTGCGTAGGTAACTGAATGCACGATCAGGCAAATCGAGTGCCAACTGAATTCGACTGGCCGCCTCTAGCGCCAGCGCAACGCTCGTGCCCTCTAGGACGAATACCATGCCAAAGAAGCCGACCGAATTACGGCGCATGGCGACGTCGTAGGCATAGGCGACCATGGCATCGGTCTCGACGTGCGGTTTTGAACGTCTCACACCCTCCGCGTCACCACCAGCAGCAGAGATGTCGTTGAGAATCCACTGCTCGTGACCATGCTCTTCTTCAACATAATGAACGAGTTCGGAACGTAACCAGTCTTTCGAATCATCGAGTCGACTACCGACTGCCATCAAAAGAGGGACGGTGTGTTTGACGTGGTGATATGCCTGCGTCAAGAAGGCGACGTAGAGATCACGCGTGACCTCGCCGGCCAAGGCGCGCTGAATGACCGGTGCCGATAAAAGATAAGTGCGTGCGTCTTGGGTCGATGCCGCAAGGCGGCTGTAAGCATCAACTGGCGATGGCATTAACATACATATCCTCGATCAGATTTTGATAGCGCGAAAAAACCGCATCACGACGAATCCTGCCGTTCGCGGTGAGAGTCCCCGCGAGCAAGGTCAGCGGCTCCGGTAACCCATTCCAACGACGAATCTGCGCGTAGTCGGGCAGTCGACGATTCGCAGCGTTGATCGCTGCATCGAGATCAACAGCACTAACCCCGGGGCCGCTCGGATAAATGAGACAGGATAGATACGGCTTTGCCTCACCGAATACGACGGCCTGTCCTACTGAAGCGTTTGCGAGTAACTCTCGCTCCACCCATTCAGGCGACACATTACGCCCAAGACTCGTGATCAATAGATTCTTTCGACGACCACGAACGTACAGATAGCCGTCTTCGTCAATGAAACCGAGGTCGCCGGTCGCAATCTCTTCGTGTGATGTGACATCTTCACCGAGATAGCTCAGCATCGCCGCGCCACGAACATGAATTTCACCCGCAGCGTCGATTCGAACGCGAGCATGTGGCAAGACCTGACCGACACTGCCCTTACGCAGAGCATCGGGCGAATTCAATGCCACCACTGAGGCGCACTCGCTAAGGCCATAGCCTTCGTAGGCGGGAAGCCCTGCGGCATGTGCCGCCGTCAAAAGCTCGGCTGAGACCGAAGCGCCGCCGACAGCGATGAATTTGAGATTGTCCGGTGCACGCCAACCTTGGGCGACTGAAGCCACGAGGACACGCAGCAACTCCGGCACTAACAAGAGACTCTCTGGCGCATAGCGATCGATGCATGCCAGCATTCGCGTCACATCGATTCCACCATAGCCGATACCGGCTTCCTGCAAGGTCGGTAGCGACACGGCCGCGCCGAGCCTAGGCGCAACGCGTACGCTCACGAGATTGTCTAGCAGAGTCGACAGCGGTAGCAGAGAAAGATGACGGCTCACTGAGAGTGGCCTCAGGACATCGACTAAAGAACTCACGACCGCATCGATCGAAGCGCGGGAAAGACAGACGCCTTTCGGCGTTCCGGTGCTGCCAGAGGTGTAGGTGATCTTGCAGGTCGCAGGCGGTAGCGATCTGCTTTTCTCAGATGGGATTGATCGTTCCCAGCATTGTAAATTCAGTACCGTATCTTCGATGCGCCGCCATGAGCCTGGAAGATTCTTCACCCTATCTGGGTCATCCGTGATGATTCGCTCGAGCGAGGCATCTTCAATGACGTGAGACAGTTGCGCCTCACTGAAATGTCGAGGCAGTGGCACGTTCACATGTGAGCTATCGTGCAGCGCGCGATCGATGACAGCCCATCCGATACCGTTATCCGCTAGCAATCCATAGCGTATCGACGAATCCGCAGACCGCTGCAGCCATAGCGAGGCTTGCTCCTCTAACGCGGTGAGTGCATCGCTCGTCAGTGCAGCTTGGGAGTTCTCAAAAGCGACTTTCATGCAGCCACCTGTGCACAGTGGCCGAGCCAGCCAGCCATGACACGCGGGGCACTGTCGTAGTAGCGCCCCCAGCAATCTGCGTCACGTTGTAGTCTCTGGGGTTCAGCGACACCGAGATCGAGTAGCGGCGCGCCAAAACTCGCAACCAGTTCTCGAACGCGCGGAGTGCCGGTGAATACCAGCCACTCGAATCCCTCTCGCACCAAAACGCTTGGAAGCTGCTTTAGCAATTCCATCGTGGCCGATCGGTCGTGACTGGCAAAGTTGCCGACTTCGACGATTCGACGACGCTCGAGTCGGACGACCGCCCCGAGGCTCTCTCCGCGACTGCGCAAGACCTCCTCGATCGGCGCATCGAGATACTGCTCTAGGAACAACGGTCTGTGCGCCGCACTTTGATAGCCGAGTACAGCGAGTGGTCGATCATCCACACCGACACATCCGAGCAGGTTCGGCATGAGCTGCAGTAATCGCGCTCCGTGAACAAGCTCATAGCGAGAACGGATGAGCTGCTCATAAGAGTCTCGCAAAGACGCGTCCCGGAGAGTCCCTCCGATGACGGGCTTGAGAGTACGTGTGCCGTTACGCAGGTGCTGAGGTGCAAGAACATCCATGGCGGGTTAGACGGCGGGACCACGACAAATCCATCGCTGCGATTGATTCGGGGGTGCTCGGCCGTCTAACCTCCCGAGCCGCGATGTCCAAGTCGGATCAAAATCTGGTGGAGCGGCTCCTGGCGGGTGATGAACGCGCCTTCAGGGAGTTTTTCGATGAGTATTTCGATCGGCTTTACCGTTTTGGTCTTTCGAGAGTCCGCGATAACCCGAGCCTTGCCGAGGAGGCCGCACAGCGCGCCTTATGCCGTGCCGTTCGAAAGCTCGATGGCTTTCGAGGTGAATCGAGTCTGTTCTCGTGGCTCGCGGGAATTTGCCGTAACGAACTTGCCGACTTGCTCGAGATCTCGAATCGGGATGCCGCTCGGCAAGTCAGCCTCGAATCGGACCCATCAGGACAACGGGCTGCGCAACACCACGCCGTCGACTTTCAACAAGAGCCCGAGCAGCTCACCGCAACGAACGAACGAACCACTCAGATTGAGTCGATCCTGCGACAACTACCGGGCCGATATGGCGAAGTGCTGCGATGGAAGTATCTCGATGATCTGTCGACCGAGGCGATCGCAACGAAGCTCGAGGTCTCGTACGACGCCGCTCAATCAACGCTGCAGCGAGCCCGGCTGGCATTCAAGTCAGCCGCTAATGCCGCGGGACTCGAGGTGTAGAGCATGAACGACGAGGAAATGAAAAACGCGCTGCAGTCCTTGCGGGATGCGCCTCGCGTTTCCGCTGATCGCCGTGAGGCTGCCTTTGAACGGGTGCGATCCGAATGGCAGTCGGCTCTTGCTGAGCGGGCGACGACTCCGGCTCGTACGCCTAACCGTCGAAGGGTATGGGGTATGGCGGCAAGCATAATGATGCTGCTTTTTTCCGGCTTGTTCGTCTGGATGTCTCGCGACGCCGTAGACCCGCAAACTCAGATTGCGACTGTATTGGCCGTGCACGGCGGCGATGCTTTTCGCATCGATGAAGCCCTCTACGGTAAACAATCGATCCAGACGGGGTCCGCCACATTATCGATGCGAATGACATCCGGACTCGTCGTTCGAGCGGCGCCCTATTCCGAACTGACGTTCAGCGACGAAAATCACCTGCAACTAGAGAAAGGCCGCATTTTCGTTGACGCTAACCCCGCCGAATCGAATGCGCCACTGCTCGTTGAGACAAAGCTCGGAGCCATTCGTCACCTCGGAACCCAGTATCTGGTCGAATACGATCGCGAGCGACTGAACGTCGCGGTTCGTGAAGGTGTCATCTCCTTGCAGAAGGCTGTAGAAAAACAGGCGCGTGCGAAAGCTGCTGCCGGCGAGCAACTGAGCGTTTCTGCAATAGCGCCACAAGCAATCGAACGATCAACGGTGTTGGCTACGGATGAACGTTGGCGCTGGGTGGAAACCGTGGCGTCACCCATCGATATCGATGGGGTCACTCTGGGTGCTTTTCTACAGTGGTATGAGCGCGAAACCGGTCGGCGGGTCACGCTTGGCAACGCCGATCCTGATACCCGACTCAGTGGGAGCATCGCTGGTCTGACGCCGGATGATGCCCTTGCGGCGATCGCGGTCGCGGTTGAACTTGCCGTAATACAAAAAGACGGCGAAGTTCTCGTCAGCAAGCCCTAATCATCCGCCGTGAGATCCGTCTTTATAATGTGCCGGTGAAATTCCGGCTCGTTATCTGGATCTTGCTCGTCTCGCTGCTCGGGCTCCGTCCCTGCGTCGTTACCGCAACGACACCAGCCACCATCATTCCGGCCGGAACGACACTATCTGCTGCGATACAGCAACTTCGCTCACGCGATGTCACCATCCTGTTCAGTGATCGGTTGGTTTTACCGGAATTCAAAGTCGCACGTAGTTTGACAGTCGATGATCCACGCGATGCCGCTCTGCGACTACTGGCCGAGCATGGCTTGACTCTGCGCACACTGCGGCCCGGCCTCTTCGTTGTTGTCCGATCTATGGAAACCGAATCACCCAAATCCACGCAAGCTGTCGATCTTGAGCCTCTTGCAGAAGTCGCGATTTACGCCAGCCGCTATTCCAGCGACTCACCACTGACCAGCGCGGCACAACTCGAGCGCACTGATGTGGAAAGTCTCGCGGGTCTCAATGAGGACGTGCTGCGTGTGACACGAAGTCTACCGGGCACGGCTAGCACCCCACTTAGCGCCAAAACCCACGTACGTGGTGGTCGCGATGATGAAATGCTGGTGCGCTTCGATGGCATCCCACAACTGGCCCCATTTCACTTCAAAGACTACGGCGCCATTCTCGGCAGCATCGAACCGACGACGATCGACACACTCGATTTTTTTAGTGGTGTTTTCCCAGTCCGCCATGGCGATCGGCTATCTGCCGTGATGGATATCCGCCCGCGCAAAGTGGAAGACGGAAGTCACCATGAGGTTGGTCTGTCGCTACTAGCCGTTCATGCCATGTCGGTCGGTGAAACACGACTGCGCGATTCACCCACACGCTGGTTGATCTCAGGCAGAAGCAGCAGTGCCGGATGGGTGGCGCGAGCAGCCGATATCGACAATGTCGAAATAGAATTCTCGGATCTGCTCATTCGAGGTGAGCATGTCATAGACGATTGGACCTTGGTTGCCGGCGTCTCCATCCTCCAAGACGAACTCGATTATCTGGATGACGAGTCGAGCCAAAACCGCGAGCAGTCCGCTGCGGGATATCGTGATGGCACGCTGTGGCTTAAAGCGAAGCGAGAAAGTGATGCAGGCCATCAGTTAATGATGGCCGCCGCCAAATTTGATTCGAGAGCAGATAGACGCGGCGAATTGTATGGTGAAGCAATCTCGACTGGTCTCGCCACCGAGGATAGACAGACTCAAGGATATTATTTTGATGTCGCCTGGCAAAAAGCAGGCTCATGGTCTCTCGGCGCAGAGATGCTCGAACTGAGCAGCCGTTACGCTCACAGAATAAGCGCCCGCTTTGATCCCGCTCTGGCCGCCACATTGGATCGCGCTGCCAATCTCGATCGACAGATCTTGGTCGATGCCAAGAGTCGCTCGATCTCAGCGTATGCCTCAAAACTCTTCGCTTTCTCGTCACGATGGCGTGCTGACATTGGCATTCGCGCCGATCATCGAAACCAGCCGCGCCATGCCATCGACTGGTCGCCGCGCATGGCCATTGAGTATGAACTCGCCGACGGCCGCTATCTGCGCGCCAGCGCCGGGCGCACATCTCAAGGGCAACGCGCCGACGAACTACAAGTCGCCGATGGTGAAACAAGCTTCCACCCAGTCCAAAAAGCGGATCAGTGGGTACTAGGCTACGAGCAATTGCTCGCCGATCGTGGCGCTTGGCGAATTGAAGCCTATCGAAAGCAGATCCATGACCCCGCGCCACGATATGAGAATCTGCTGAATCCGGTCTCACTCATCCCAGAGATGGAAATCGACCGACGGCGCGTCGCACCGGATGGTGCCCTCGCCTATGGAGTCGAAGCAGCTGCGCGTTACGTCTTCGACGACTACTGGTCCAGTTTCGCGAATTACACCTGGTCAGAGGTCGAAGACGATTTTGGCGCAACCGATGTGCCAAGAAATTGGAACCAGCAACACGCTTTACTGATCGGCTTGCTATGGCGGAGCGGCCCGTGGAGTGTCTCGGGACAAGGATCTTGGCGGACGGGCTGGAGTCGCACGGAGTTTGAGACGAGCGACTTGGGCACGCTGCGACCCGTGATCGGCGAGCGCAACCGCGCTCGATGGCCAGCGCAATGGAATCTCGATGTGCGGGCAACTTGGCGTAAGCCGCTCAAGGTCGGGTCAATCGAGGTCGCTCTCGATGTGAATAACCTCACCAATCGCAGCAATCCCTGTTGCACTGATTTGAAATTGACAGCCGAGGGTCTGCAAGCGCGAACCCGGTCATGGCTACCGAGGTATCTCAACCTAGGCCTTGTGTGGAGCTTGCCGTAGCGACCCGCACTGTTTTGTCGCGCACCAAAGTCCAGTATCGTGCGCCGATGCGCGCATACTACCCGATCACTCTCATTTCTCTGGCTGGATTGCTCGTCAGCTGCGGCGGCGGTGGTGGACCGCCCCCCGCTCCCACCGCCAGTTTCTCTGCCTCAGCAGCAGATGCGCGTATCGGTGGAACCGTTACCTTGACGTGGTCGTCGACGAACGCAGATAGCTGCTCGGCGGGAGGGGACTGGACGGGCTCGCTGGCCAGTTCGGGCAGTCAGTCGGTCAACATTACCAAAGAACTATCGACATTTACCCTGACCTGCTCCGGTCGCGGCGGTAGCGCGAATGGTAGTGCCGCTGTCACCGGATGGAACGCGCCCAGTCTTTCACTGACTTCCTCAGATGCCGAACTACTCTCA
The DNA here is from genome assembly GCA_049455235.1 of Steroidobacteraceae bacterium. Lineage (GTDB taxonomy): Bacteria > Pseudomonadota > Gammaproteobacteria > Steroidobacterales > Steroidobacteraceae > UBA964. Next base: position 27,702 of record JBMTZD010000016.1, on the reverse strand, counting down.
GGCAACAGCGCGAAACTCGATTGGGCGGCGACGAACGTCAAAAGTTGCCGCGGTAGCAACGGCTTTACCGAGACGATCGCCAACTCGGGCACGTTGACGACACCGGCGCTCACTCAGACAGTCACCTATGCGCTCGAGTGCGCCAATCCGGCCTTCCCCGCAGTCAACTCCAGCGTCACGATCACCGTCTCCGACACCTTTGAACTACTCGTCACCGCGAAATACGAGCGCCCGGGCCCGAGCAAGATCAATTCCTCGGGTCGTCTCGAAGCGGATATGGACAATCCCGTTACCGCACCGATTCGTAACGTCTACATCGAATTGCAGGATAGCGACGGCAACAAGATCGCCGGAACGTATGCCTCGGAGGTCGGAAGCGTTCGTTTCACTGGCCTTGATCCGAAGAAAAAATACATACCGCTCATTAAATCTGTCGCAAAAAATAGCAGTGGCTTTGAGATTCACGTGCTCGACAACATGCGGCCCGTCTCGAGTTCAGCGAACACCATTCGTACCCGCTACGAGCCCTATGTAAATCGTGCCGGTGAATTCACCGCCGACTCCAGACGAATCAAACAAGCCACCGAGCTGACGGCGAGACTCGGCTGGGATGCTACGCTCAAGATTCTGCGCGACGATCAGCGAATCTCTGCTCCCTACATCGTGCTCACCGATGCGATGGAACAGCAGGCCTACGTGGCGCAAAACGGCGCGGTGAATTCGGTCGATAGCGTCTCGATTTTGTGGAGCGCCCAAAACAAAGGCGGTGCAACGGACGATAACAATTACGATCGCGGCTTCGTACGAAGCTCAGGCGCGTTCTACTCCCGCAGCGCGGTCACGATCGCCACCGACGGCAAGGTCAGTAGTGGCGGCCCCGAAAATATTCCGCATATCTTTCTCTCTGGTGCGCCCGCGTTCGAGTTACAAGAGTTATCGACCGCGATTACTGCGCATGAAATGACGCATTTCACGCAGGATAAGTCACAACGAAACTACTCCCCGGGCGGGCCTCACTCTGAGCGCGGTGAACATCAAGATATCGCTCTCGTACAGCACGAAGGAATCGCTACGGGAACGGCGCTCATGATCGCTCGTTCGCCAACACTCGATCGATTCATCTTTCGTGATGGGTCGGTGCGCGCCGTTCGTAGCGACTACCGTAGTAACGACACGCCGCTAGGCTGGTTTCAAGAGCGCACGGTGATTCAATTCATTTGGCGCCTTTTTGATCCGGTCGGCACCATCAAATTGTCAGGACCACAAATTTTGGCGCCGTTCTACTCACAGGATTGGCGCACGGGCACTTTCGGACCCAACATTTGGGCGTATGCAAATATTTTGAAAACGCAACATCCCACTTTAGCGGGCAACATCGACGCGGTTGGAACCTCGCTCAACATCACCCTGGCGGGTAACGACGAGTGGGGCTCAACCGAATCGATACTCGGAAATCGCTCGTCATCGCAGACCTTTCCGATCTTCACGCGCGTCCCACTAAATGGGTCGGTCACCGTCTGCGCTGCTGGCAGCGCTAATGAGTACAACAAACTCTCGAATCGTCGTTACCTGCGGTTCGATGGCGACGGCACCACTCGAAGGTATACCGTGACGGGAGCCAACAACACGATTCCGGTGTTCGTCGTCGCACGAAGCAACGGCTCGCTCGCCGGTGGTTACGCCAAAGGCGTGCGTAATATTTTCGTCGATCAGGTCGTGCCGACCGAGGGCAGCTGGGGTTGGGTGGGCGAATGCAGTGTCGTGCTTAGCTCCATTTCCGAAACGACCCGTAGCGAGTGCTCAGCAACGAGTTACACCGCACCAGCCGAACAGTGCTTTACGATCACCGCGGCACCTGCGCCAACACCCGCGCCGTAACCTGAGATTACTTATGACACCACGCTTTTTCTTTGGTCTTTTTGTCATGGCGTTGATCGGTATCGTTCAACCGGTCGCTCATGCGCATGAAATCGACGAAGGTTTGGAGCTCGGCGCCAGCATTTCGGTTGCCAGTTCGAGCCCGGTACGTGCGACTCTCAGTCTGCGACCGCGCATAGCGTTCAAGGCAGCGAAAGTCGAACTGCCCAACGCGATCGGCGGTGCCATCCAAGCTTGCAACTTCGGCAGTCTCGTCGCGGGACAAACTTATCGATGCGATATCGCAGGTGACGTCCGTGACGATGACACGGGGCTCGTCATCGCGATCAGCGGCATTCGGGCGACACCCAGCCCCGGCCACGACGATCTGTCCTACAAAGCCTTCACGGTTCCGAATCCCCGTTACAACCCGCTCGCGCAAGCCCAACGAAAAACCGAGCAGCTGCGTAAACGCACCACCACACTCGATTCGAAACCGGCAAGCGTCCGCCAGTAGAGCTTTCGGAGAAGCGCGTCACAAAACGCGCCGTCACGCCACGAGGCTATCGGCCGTTACCTTCCTCGGAGAAGGTGCGCCCATGCTCGATTACTCACAATTTGCCATCAGCGATACGCATGCCCGCGGGCTGCGACGTGAATCTGATCGTCGAGTGGCGAGCCGTTTGGCAACTTATCGCTTATCGCGCAAACCGGACCGGTTCGGGCCAAGGGTGCGCTCGACGCATGAGGCGTTGTTCTCCACACTTGGACCTGAGCGAGTCGTTCTAATCGAACGAACCAAGAAACTCGCGATGTGGGCCTACTGCGAGCTCAACCGCGCGGGTCTTTATCAATTACGCGGCGAATCGGTGCATCGCCAAGGTGGCCACCTCGCCACCGACGTGCAGAACTACCCACTCCTCGCGACGCCGCACTTCTACGAACGCGTCATCCAGGGCTTCAAGTTCGAGGGGCATACACTGATCACCACCCTGATCGACGTCGTTCGATTGCTGATCGCACAAGTTGGTTGGTCCGACAACGCACCGTCCGACCAGTGGCCAACTTGGGGTCGGCATGGCAATGCCTGGTTTGCGTTGGAATACGGACTCGCGGCTGGGGATATTCCGGCTTATGGCGACGTTATCCTGCGGACCATCATGCCGACGGCGAGCCTACACAGTGCCCGGCGGGCCGATTGGGAGAACATGCGCGAGAGTGGCCATCTGGTGTCAGTGTTGGAGCCACTGCCGGCCAGCGGCTATAATCCAGCAGTTTTCAATACTCGCCGGACACTCACGTGAGCAAGCAGGACTCTCAGTTTTTCAACATCTTCAGCCTCGTACTTGGCATCCTGATCGTGATCTCGATCGTGTTGTTTGCCTTGGCTCGCGCCGTTGGCAATAACACCCAGAAAGCGCATCTGCTGACTGAGCCAAAGTATCTGGCCGATGTCGAACGCAATCTCACGGCAGCTCGTGTTGCGGTCGCGGGTGCCGATAACTCAGCTTTGACGATCGCTCCCGGTGCCGGCGCTATGACGACGGTGATGGCTGCGCTCAGCGATGGCCCGAGCGTCTACGAACAAGTTTGTGGCGCATGCCACACGGGCGGCATTGCAGGTGCCCCCAAGACTGGGGATGCAGCCGCGTGGGCCCCGCGTATCGCTCAAGGCCAGGCCACGCTCTACAAGCACGCGATCGAAGGCTACACCGGCAAAGCCGGTGTGATGCCGGCGAAGGGTGGACGCACGGATCTCTCGGACGAACTGATCCAAGCAGCTGTCGATCACATGCTCGCGCAATAAGCGCTCAAGCTTCGAAAGATCGTCTTAATTGAAATGCCTCGGCGAGATGCTCCTCGCCGGGGCATTTTTTTGATCGAGGTCGGCCAACGTTCGCGCGACGCGCAGGGTGCGATCGTAGCCACGCATACTGAGCCCAAGTTTGCTGCGCATCGCAGCGAGTAGTCGGCGGCCCGCCGCATCCGGCTCCGCATGCTCGAGCAGCTGCCGCCCTTCGAGTCTCGAGTTGGAGCAACCCTGTCGCTCCCGCTGTTGCCTGCGCGCGCAGTCAATGCGAGAGCGTATCGTCATCTCATCGGTTTCACGCTGCGCGCGCGTGTCGTCCTCGAGATCCGCATCGCTGACTGTTTCGAGCGCAATGCGTAGATCGATCCGGTCCAATAGCGGGCCAGACACCTTGGCGGCGTAGCGCTCGACCTGACCCTCGGAACATCGGCAAACTGCTAGGCGTGAACCGCGCTGACCGCAGGGACAAGGATTCATGGCCGCCACCAATTGAAATCTCGCGGGATACTCCGCATTCGCTTCGGCTCGAACGACAGAAATGCGGCCAGTCTCTAGTGGCTCGCGCAACGCTTCGAGCACGCGTCGATCAAATTCGGGCAACTCGTCTAGAAACAAAACGCCGCGATGAGCCAAGGTGATTTCGCCTGCGCGCGCGGCGGCACCGCCACCGATGATCGCGCTGGCAGAAGCTCCGTGATGCGGCGAGCGAAAAGGTCGACAGAGTCGGCCGCACGAATCCGCGCGCAGATGTCCGCCGGTAATGGAAGCGATCATCGCCACCTCCAGCTCTTCTTCTGGCAAGAGCGGTGGCAACAAACTCGACAGCCGCGCTGCAAGCATACTTTTGCCACAGCCCGGAGGCCCCATCATCAGTAAACTATGTTCCCCGGCTGCAGCCACTTCAAGGGCGCGCTTGCCAATTTGTTGGCCGCGAACATCCGCCAAAGAAACCTGTTGATCTCGAGTTGCAGGCTCAATGCGTGACGGCATCTTTGACTGCGCAGAAGACAAATCATGACGGCCTTCGAGGTAATCGCAGACCTCCTGCAATGTTCCGGCGACGAACACTTCTGCGCCAACCAGATGACGCAACTCCGACGCATTGTCGTGCGCGATGATGACGGTGTGGCCGGCTGACTGCGCGGCTGCCGCCGCTGGCAGCGCACCCCGAACGGCACGCAATTCACCCGATAAACCAAGCTCGGCGAAACATTCGATGTGTTCGAGACTGCGAGTGGGCCGCAACTGACCCGATGCGGCCAAAATGCCAAGCGCAATTGCCAGATCAAAACGCCCGCCGTCTTTGGGTAGATCAGCCGGCGCGAGATTGACGGTGATACGCCCTGCGGGCAGCTCGAAACCCGCCGTGCTGATTGCCGCTCGAACTCGCTCACGACTCTCTTTGACCTCGGTCGCGAGCAAGCCAACGATATGAAAACAGGGCAAACCGTTACCGAGGTAGACCTCGATCTGCACCGGGGGCGACCGCAAGCCCATCTGACCTCGGCACGCGATCCGGGCGACGCTCATCGACGAGTTATTCCTTCGAGGCTTCCGAGCCCGACGTCTCGGACGCTTTGGCTTCCAAGGCGGCCAAACGGCGCTCCAGCTCCTCCAACCGCATGCGAGTGCGCTCTAGGACCTTCGTCTGCGCCAGAAACTCTTCGCGGGACAGTAAATCGAGCTTAGTCAGATTCGCCTGTAGCACGGCACGAAAATTATCTTCGATGTCGCGACGAAGGCCTTGTGCCGAATCCTGCAGCGAGCTTGGCAATGAACCGAGCAGGCGCTTAACGATGTCTTCGATTTTCTGGTCCATGACATAACTCTCCGGGCCTTACTGCCCTCTTATGACGCAGCACCCGACCGCCAGGTGCCAAAACAGTGCGACGCCAGCGTCGAATTTGCACCAACACGCACCAAAACGCCCGCTAAGGCGGTGATCTGCTGTGGCACGGATTCTGCAATTTCCTATCCATCGAATCGTCGATGCGAAGGATACCGCGCCGACGATCGAGACGCCGAGCCTCATTAATCATGCGACCCGGCGCTTATTCGTTCGATGCCAGAGGGATGGACCGCGCGATGAAGATGATCACCGCCATCATCCGTCCCTTCAAGTTGGACGATCTCGAGTTGGCTGTTGCACAGCTGGGTGTGCAGGGAATGACAATCCTCGAGGTACAAGGCTATGGCGCCGAGCTCGGACATCTCGAGATCTATCGCGCCGCTGAGTACCAAGTGGATTTCGTATCACGCATCCAGGTGCAGATTGCCGTCGACGAAAGCATCGTCGAACCGGTGGTCGAAGCAATCGCCAACGTGACCCGCACCGGGAAAATCGGTGACGGACGCATTTTCGTATCCGGGATCGAACAGGCGGTCCGCATACGCACCGGCGAGACGGGCGTAGCGGCCACCTGAAGTCAATGGCGAGCAGGGAGTAACAAAATGCTGAATAGAAAAGGATGGATCGGCGGCTTATTCGCCACATTGGCCGCAGCAGCGCCGCTATTGGCGCTGGCACAGGATGCACCGGTGCCAGACAAAGGCGACACCACATTCATGATGTTAGCCACCGTGCTCGTCATCTTGATGATCGTGCCGGGTCTCGCTCTATTTTATGGTGGCCTCGTTCGATCAAAGAATATCCTCTCGGTACTCACCCAAGTCTTCACGATTTTTTGTTTGATCTCGCTGCTGTGGGTGTTCTACGGATATAGCCTCGCGTTCGGTGATGGCGGCTCCTGGAACTGGTTAATTGGTGATACGACCAAGCTGTTCTTAGCCGGTATCACACCCGATAGCACGGCCGCCACTTTCTCTGATGGCGTTGTCATTCCGGAATATGTGTTCGTGGCATTCCAGTTGACCTTTGCAGCCATCACCACGGCGCTCATCGTCGGTGGCCTTGCTGAGCGCATCAAGTTCAGCGCACTGCTCGTTTTTTCAGCGCTGTGGTTCACGCTGTCGTACTTGCCGATCGCTCACATGGTATGGGCAACCGGTGGCTTACTTTTCGAGAAAGGTGATCTTGATTTCGCCGGTGGCACCGTCGTCCACATCAACTCTGGTGTCGCTGCGCTCGTTGGGGCGCTTGTCCTCGGCAAGCGCGTCGGCTATGGCCGTGATGCCATGCCGCCCCATAACTTGCCGTTCACGATGATTGGCGCCGCACTGCTGTGGGTAGGCTGGTTCGGCTTCAATGCGGGCTCCAATTTGGAGGCCACCGGGATCGCGGTATTGGCTCTGTTGAACACCATCCTCGCGACGGCTGCGGCTGCACTGGCATGGATGCTCATCGAAACGCTCATCACCAAGAAGCCCTCGATGTTAGGCATCGCCTCCGGCGCCATCGCCGGTCTTGTCGCCGTGACGCCGGCGGCCGGTCTCATCGGCCCGATGGGCTCGATCGTGCTCGGCGTAATCGGTGGTATCGCTTGCTTCTTCGCCGTCACGAGCCTCAAGAAGGCGCTCGGTTACGACGAATCATTGGACGTCTTCGGCATTCACGGTGTCGGCGGCATCATCGGTGCGATCGGAACCGGCGTATTCGTCTCGCCCGCGCTCGGCGGCGTCGGAATCGATGGGTATGACATGGGCAGCCAAGTCACCACGCAGACCCTCGGCGTACTCATCGCCATCGGCTGGTCGGGCGTGGTCAGCTTCGTACTCTTCAAGTTGATCGATCTGACGATCGGCCTGCGCGTGAAAGAAGAAGACGAGCGCGAAGGCCTCGACACCACGAGCCATGGTGAGCGCGCCTACACGAATTGAACCTTCGATTTACAGTTGTCCCCTGTAAAGCCTAGGGGCGGTGGTCGCGAGATCACCGCCCCGTTTTTTTGCGTGTGGCTGATAAGATCACACCTTATGAAAACCAGTTTTCTCGGGCTCGGCGCCATGGGTGCGCCGATGGCACGTAATCTCGCCAAAGCGGGCCTACTGCACGGTGTGTGGAATCGCACTGGCGAAAAGGCGCAAGCGTTGGCGACCGAATTGGGCTGTATCGCAGCAACCGATCCAGCGGAACTCGCCGCTGACTGCGACGTATTAGTGTTGTGCGTATCAGCTGACCGCGATGTGCTCGATGTGCTGACCGCCGTCGAATCGGGGCTTAAACCCGGGACACTCGTGATCGACTGTTCGACGGTGAGTGCAGCCACTGCCCGAGAAGCGGCTCAAAAAATAGCGAGTCGCGGCGCTCGATTTCTCGATTGTCCCGTCAGCGGCGGCGTGGAAGGGGCCAAGAACGGCACCTTGGCGATCATGTGTGGCGGTGACGCGGCCGATTTCGAGCGCGCTAGAACGATACTCGAAACGATGGGACGAACCGTCCGTCACTTCGGGCCGCACGGCGCAGGTCAAGCCACGAAGGCTACCAACCAAATCATGTGTGCCGGCATCATCCGCGCCGTTGGCGAGGCGATGGCGTTCGCCCATCAACAAGGTCTACCGTTGGATCGCGTGGTCGAGACACTCGGACAAGGCGCCGGGTCCTCATGGTATTTCGTGAACCGCGCGCCCAACATGATTCGTGGTGAGTACCCAGCGGGGTTTCGAATCAAGCTGCACGAAAAAGATCTGCGCATCTGTCGTGACATGGCCGCTGCCAGCGGCGTTGCTCTGCCGGTGGTCGAAGACGTTTTACGCGAATACGCCGAATTGATCGCGCGCGGTTACGGAGATGAAGACATCTCTGCGATCCATCGTCTGAAGGCTGAGCTCTTCAAGGCGACATGATCCATACAACATGATTCGCTTTACCAAGATGCAGGGTCTCGGCAACGACTTCGTCGTCTTCGAGACGACGGCCGATGCCAACCTACCCTCGCCAGAGCGGTGGCGTGAGTGGTCGCATCGAAAAACGGGTATCGGTTTCGATCAAGCGCTCGTCATCCAGCCGGCTCGTAATACCGACACGATCGCCTATTACCGCATCTTCAATGCCGACGGCAGCGAAGTCGAACAATGTGGCAACGGCGCACGTTGTGTCGCCGAGTGGCTAAGAAGGCATCGTGGACTAGAAGGAGCGATTCGACTCGAAAGTCGCGGTGGTCACATCGAAGCGCGCTTCGAGCAAGAAGGTCTCGTCTCCGTGGACATGGGTGAACCGCGTTTTCTCGACGATGGTGAGATCACCTTATCGATCGATACGAATACGATTCACTTCACTAGAGTATCGATGGGGAATCCGCATATCGTGATCTCGGTTCCCGATGTCGATTCGGCACCGGTCGCGCAACTTGGTCCGATTCTCGAATCGCATCCGATGTTCCCCCAGAAGACTAACGTCGGCTTTCTGCAGATTGTTGATCGACAACATGCGCGCCTACGCGTCTTCGAACGCGGTGTTGGTGAAACGCTCGCTTGTGGCACCGGCGCTTGCGCTGCTATGGCTGCGGGACGACGCGACGGAAAATTCTATTCGGCTGTTGCGATCGATCTACCCGGCGGTCGCTTGCGGTTACGCTGGGATGGGCCCGGCTCGCATTTATGGATGACAGGACCCGCCGTGGTCTCGTTCGAAGGTTCAATTGAGGAATGATTGATGCAGGATGAGCAAGTCGTCGAGTTTTTGAAACAGCATCCGGATTTTCTGCAAAAACACCCGGAAGTGCTCGATCATCTCGTTCTGCATCACGAAGCGGGCGAAGGTGCCGTTTCTTTGATGGAGCGACAAATCAAGGTTTTGCGTGAACGCCAGAGTGCTAATCGAGAAAAGCTGGCTGAGTGGGTTCGCGTTGGCCGCGAGAACGACGCCATCGCCGAGCGCATGCACCACTTCACCCTTGCGCTGATGCAAGCCCACGATGAAATGGATCTGATCACGCGCATACATGCCTCACTCCGCAGCGATTTCGATATTGTCTCGGTGCGCTTGCTAATCGATGCCGAGGCGCGCAGCAGCATCGAGACTCTCTTGCCGGCCGCTCGAACGCGTTGTGGGCATTTCGCACTTGAACAGCGGCGCGCCGTCTTCGGCGACGAAGCCGAATCTATCGCATCAATGGCGCTCGTCCCGATCGGCCCTGCTGCAAGCCTCGGCGCACTAGCGCTCGGCAGTATCGATGCAGATCGTTTCACGCCGGCGATGAGCACCGACTTCCTCGCTCGTATGGGCGAACTGCTCGGTGCCGCGCTGCTGCGCTGTCGTATGCAGGCTGCGTGAAACCGACGGCACAGGAGTGGGTCGACCAATTCGTCACGCATTTATCGCGTGAACGAAGGATGTCGCCCCACACCACGCTAAATTATCGACGTGAGATTGCCGCGCTCAGCGAGTGGTGTGATCAACAAAAAATAGATGATTGGTCATCGCTTGATGAACAACATATTCGATCATTTGCTGCGCGCTCACATGCGGCGGGTCTTGCTCCACGCAGCGTTCAACGGCGATTATCGGCCACGCGTAGCTTTTTGCGTTATCTGCAACGCGAGCGAGTGATTCAACACAACCCAGCGGGCGATGTTCGTGCGCCAAAGGCGCGCCGCCCTTTGCCACGCACCGTTGACGCTGATCAGATGACTCGCCTGCTCGAAATTGAGGGCGATGACGCGCTCGCCAAACGAGACCGCGCGGTCATGGAACTCTTCTACTCATCGGGGCTACGACTCGCCGAACTTCTGGGGCTAGACTTACATGATCTCGATCTCGCTGACCGTACCGTGCGCGTCACCGGCAAAGGGAACAAGGTGCGAATTCTCCCCGTCGGCCGAAAAGCCTGCGATGCCTTACAGGCATGGCTGGCCGAACGCGCAACCATCGCACCATCAGACGAACGAGCCGTATTCGTTGGTCGTAGTGGTCGACGCCTAGGTGCGAGAACCATACAAAAGCGAGTCGCTAACTGGGCGATACGCCAAGGCTTACCGGTTCACATCCACCCTCACCTGTTTCGACACTCCTTCGCCTCGCACCTGCTGGAATCCAGTCAGGACCTGCGCGGCGTTCAGGAATTGCTTGGCCATGCGGATATCGCCACCACCCAGGTCTACACCCACCTTGATTTCCAGCATCTCGCCCGCATTTATGACCAAGCCCATCCACGGGCGCGAAAGAAGTGAGCTCCATGGCTGAAGGTTTCAACCCGCACGGCACCACTATCCTCGGCGTACGCCGCGACGGCATCGTTGCCATTGGCGGCGACGGGCAAGTCACGCTCGGCAATACCGTCATGAAGGGCAACGCACGGAAAGTTCGGTTACTCGGCAATGGCAAAGTGCTTGGCGGTTTTGCCGGCGGCACGGCTGATGCCTTCACCTTGTTCGAACGATTCGAGGGCAAGCTCGATAAATTTGGTAACTTGACGCGAGCGGCCATCGAACTCGCCAAAGATTGGCGCTCGGATCGCGCGCTGCGCAGACTCGAAGCCTTGTTGCTCGTGGGTGATCCTCAAAAGCTGCTCGTTATCTCGGGCAATGGCGATGTGATCGAGCCGGAACATGATCTGGTCGCCATTGGATCAGGCGGCGCCTTTGCGCAAGCGGCTGCACAAGCCTTGCTCGACAATACCGATCTCGGCGCGCGCGACATCGTCTCGCGCTCACTCAACATCGCCGCCGATATCTGTATCTACACGAATCGCAATCTCGTGATCGAGGAGCTCCGCTCGTGAGCGTGCTCCCGGCCGAATTGACCCCAAAAGCGATCGTCGCCGAGCTTGATCGGCACATCGTCGGTCAAGATGCCGCCAAGCGATCGGTAGCCATCGCGCTTCGCAACCGTTGGCGACGAATGCAGGTCCGGGAAGATCTGCGCTCCGAAATTACGCCAAAAAATATCCTGATGATCGGTCCGACGGGCTGCGGCAAGACGGAGATTGCGCGCCGCCTTGCCCGTTTAGCTAAAGCACCGTTCGTTAAGGTCGAAGCGACAAAGTTCACCGAAGTCGGCTACGTCGGTCGAGATGTCGACTCGATCATCAAAGATCTCGTCGAGCTTGCTGTCAAACTTGAACGCGAGGAAGCGCTCGCTCGCGCTCGAGATGGCGCCGCAGATGCAGCCGAAGAACGCATTTTGGATGCCCTCCTACCCAAGCCGCGCTTGATGGGATTCTCCACAGACGAACCGGTAGCGCCGCGGGATGCGGAAACTCGTCAGAAATTTCGCAAGATGCTGCGCGAAGGGCAGCTCGATGATCGTGAGATCGAGATCGAGTTGCGTAACCCTGTGCTTGGCATGGAAATCGTAGCGCCGCCTGGCATGGAAGAGATGCAGCAGCAGCTGCAATCGATGTTTCAGAACCTGGGCTCCGGTAAGGGCCGCTCGAGAAAGCTGAAAATCCGCGAAGCGCAGAAATTACTGCTCGAAGAAGAAGCCTCCAAGCTTCTCAACGAAGAAGAACTGCGCGCAAAAGCGGTTCTTAACGCCGAACAAAACGGCATCGTGTTCATCGATGAAATCGACAAAGTATGCCGTCGACAGGATAGCTACGGTGCCGACGTGTCACGCGAAGGCGTACAGCGAGACTTGTTGCCCCTCGTCGAGGGTTGCACGGTCAATACGAAGTATGGCCCGATCAAGACGGACCATGTTCTTTTCATTGCATCGGGCGCATTTCATGTTGCTAAGCCCTCGGACCTTATTCCGGAGCTGCAAGGTCGCTTCCCCATTCGAGTCGAACTAACTTCGCTCGGTGTGGAGGACTTCGTACGTATTTTGACGGAACCGAACGCCTCCCTGACAACGCAATATGTCGCACTCCTCGAAACGGAAGGTGTTCATGTGAACTTCGTGGCGAGCGGCGTGCGTCGCTTGGCGGAGATCGCCTTTCACGTCAACGAGCGAACCGAGAATATTGGGGCTCGCCGCTTGCACACGGTGATGGAGCGACTCCTCGAAACCTTGTCGTACGACGCGGGCGACCGAAGCGGCGACAAGATCGACATCGATGCGGCTTATGTCGATGCGCATCTCGAAGCTCTATCGCAAGACGAAGATCTAAGTAGGTTCATACTTTGAGTTTCGCGTGAGCGACGAGCTCGCACTGGCTGCGATCGTCATCCTTATCGCCGCCATGCCGGCGTCGCTCGCATTTCTACTGCTGGCAGATGTCGTCAAACTCGAAGGCCCCGGTCGCAAACGCCGCTGGATTCGAACAACACTCTGGCTGGCAGCCATACCGCTCAGCGTGCCGCTGTTCTACTCGCTCTGGAGTGCAGCGGGTGCTGCGCATCTCGAGCCGCTGTGCCAAGCCTATGCGACACCGGAAGTTCGTCGCGAGACGCCAACGCCGCGCGAACTGCTGCAGCTCAAAGCCGCAAAGCTCGTCCATCACTCGAACTTTTGGTTCACGGTCACGATGGACCGGTATCAGGTCGTCGATCAACGCTATGGAACGATCATCGCCGTGGCCGATGAGCTTTGGATCGATGCGGGTCGTTCGCGCCACTACTGCGGCGTGATCAGCGGATCGCTACCCACCAAGACGGCAGGTGATACGACAAGCCAACTCGAGCGATTCTTGAACGCGGTCGCCCGCGGCAAGCCACGCGTCTGACTGAATGTCACTCAACCGAGGAAGCCGAGATCGCGCGTTGCGAACGAATTGATATTGGGCGCCACTTTCGACAGATCACTCGCGCTCACACCAAACCAAGAAGCCAACGTCGCGGCATATTGATCAGCCGAGGTGGTCGGAATAAATCGCCCGCCACCCACATCGAGAGCGCTACCGATCTCCAGTAACGGATATTGGCCATAGATTCGACCACCACGCACGGCGCCACCGGCAACGAGTTGGATACCACCCCAAGCATGATCAGAACCATCGCCGTTCGAAGTTAACGTGCGACCAAAGTCGGATTGAGTGAATAGGGTGACGGAATTTTCCATGCCCATTTCAGTCAGTGCGTCGTAGAAACTTTTGATGCCGTTGCTGACAGTGGCTAGCAATCCGGGCTGATCCGCCATCAAATCGTCGTGCTGATCGAATCCGCCTAAAGAGACGAAGAAAATTTGTCGCGATAATGAGAGACTCGTTCGCACCGAAATGAGCTTGGCGACCGTTCGTAGTTGAGTCTGTAACCCGGAGAGCGTCGCTCCGGTATTGGGCAAAGCGGAGAAATCTCGCGCGCTCGCCAGCGCCCCATTCACCCGATCGGCAAACTGGACCGCGCGCTGCTGAACACTCGCATAGCTACGCTCGTAAATCGTATTACTTTTACTCGCGAGCGCTGCATTCATCGCAGTCTCGACTGCCGTACGTCTGCCGAGCCCGACACCACTTGCTGCAAAGCCCGTGAAATTGGTCGCACCAGCCGCCCCCATTACGTAGGGACGCGCGATCTCACCCGCCTGGAAGTAAGTCTGGCCGGCCAACGACACGTTCATGGACAGCTGTTGATCACTGACTTGGGAATTCAACACATCCGCGACGCGCCCAGCCCATCCGGATTTCGAAACCGTCTTGCCACGCAAGCTGTGCCATTGGTCTTGCTGGTCGTTATGGGAAAACAATTGAGGTGGCAAAGCATGGCCAGTGGTCGCGGCTGCCTGATACTCGGCTTTCGTAGTCGGGCGCAGCAAAGGCCCCATGTTGGCCACGACGGCGAGTCGCCCCGATTGGAACAGCTCGCGCGCGCCGGTCATCGAAGGATGGAACCCGTAGGTCGGATCACCACTCGTCTGTCCGTCGTAAACGACCGGCAACAAAGCAGCGCGATCGACAGCCAGACTGGAAGCGGTGCCACCACCACGTGAGCGCGAGTACGCGTTGTGCTCAGCGGTGCTCGTCGGCAGGAACATGTTCCACGAGTCGTTGCCACCGAAGAGGAAAAGACAAACCAAGGCTTTGTAATCACCAAGGCCACCGACACCCGTCATCTGAGCATCGAGCGTGCCAACAGTACGCCCGAAGGCGTAGGCCACGCCGCCCGCAGTAGCCGCTTTCAAAAATCGTCGTCGTTGCCGATTCATGATTTTTCCTGAGCGTCAGCGTTGTAAGGCGTAAGTGGGAGAAATGAGAGTTAGATAAAGCGCATCCCCGACTCGGGTCGCTTGCGCAGCAATAGAATTGGTCGCGGGGATCGTCGTGCGCTCCACCTGCGTTTTGATCGCTGCTCGTAGCTCCGACGGCAACAAGCTCGCGTCACCGAGAAGACGCGTCGCAACTCGATCAATCAGCGCGTCTGGATTACTCGCCAGTGGCAACTCATTCGATATGTCGATATAGACGTCATCAATATTCAGACGTGCCGTGTTGAGATGCGTCCGTGTCGTGACCTGCGTCCAAAAGAAATTCGTCGTTTGTGTGTTCAGGTATTCGGTAGCGAGCTGCATCTCGGGTGCGACGAGTCCCGCATCGGCGATTTCGCCAGGAGGCGCATAAAAGGGGCTAAAGAAGTTGAACACCGAAGGCGATGAACCCTGCGCCTGCCCAAACGTACCGTTGGTGCCGCCGGCGAAGTTACGCGCAGCGCCGAGTTTCTCGCCACCAGAACGCGCATCATACGCACGCCACAGTTGTGTCAGTCGCAGTAGTGGCTCCTTGAGTTTGCCGGCTGTTGCAGCGGCACTAGCGCTTGGCGTTGCACGCGCTTCGGCATCTAGCAGAATGGCGCGCACGACCGCCTCGAGATTGCCGCGACGCCCAGATCCGTCGTTATTGAACCTCTCGGCGACACGCTGCACGTAAGCTGGCGACGGATTGCTCGTAACGAGCTTTTGAATGAGCTGCTTCGAGATGAACGGCGCGACGTTCGGGTGATTAAAGACATTGTCGAGCGCCGAGCGCAGATCGCGCTCGCCACCTTGATTGGCCGGGATGACGCCACCACTCAACGCAACGCCACTGTAATTCAATAGGCGTTTCTCACCCGGCTCATGTTGCGCCTCGAACAATTGCATCGGCTTGATCTGGTTGTAACCCGCAACGGGCGCAAGTTGCGGGCGGGTATTGGTAAAGGCACAGTTCGGATTCGTCGATGGACAGGCCCACTTCCAACCAGTGAAGACGCGCGCAAAGCCTTCGATGATGTCTTGATTGTAAGTTGGGATCGGCTGTCCGGCGGCATCACGCTTAATACTGCCATCGAGATTCAGCTCTACGAGACCGATGCTAAAAAGCTGCATCATCTCGCGGGCGTAATTTTCATCGGGCCGAAGATTTGTCTCAGCGATGGCTCGCTGATTACCGAGCATCGAAAGATAAACACCCATCGCTGGATGTAGCGTCACCTGCTCTAATAATTCCCGATAGTTACCAAAAGCGTTCCGCGCGAGCATGTCGTGGAAATCGGCCGTGGCGTTCGGTAGGTTTTGTAACGCACCAATCTGTGACACAACAAAAATTTCAGATAAGGCAAACGCGACGCGCTGACGTAATTGATCTTCACCTCGCACGACATTGGAGAACCAAGTCTCGAGTCGAATGGCATTCAAACTTCCAATATTGAATCCTGCGGGCAAGGGATTCGGGTAAGCAGCCTCGACGGCAGGTAACAACAGCGAGGTAGGCTTGGTAACTTGAGCATCGATCCAGCGCGCATAGGAATTCGACGAATCGCCGAGCGCAATCAAAGTTCGGGCACTGTCTTCCGTGGCGCCGAAAGTCGCCTGATTGAGAAAGCGAAATGCCTCGCTCGTCGCGACAGGAGGAGTGGTCGGCGCAGAGCCGCTGCCTGGGGATAAGGTCGTTCCGGAACCGGAACCGCCGCCGCCCCCACCGCAGGCCGTCAACAGCGCAAACAATAAGCCGATCAGTAGTCGCCTCATACGCTGAGGCTATGTCGAAGCGCGAAGGGCTGCCTAGGGGGTCCGCGCGAAAAGATTAGTCAAGATAGTCGAATTGTTACCGTGCGATTAGGAGTGATACTGCGCGGCAAGCAAATCGAGACGCTGCTCGAAAGCCGTGCCACTAGGCAATAACAAACATCCGGCTGGCACTTCTTCAGGCAACAAGGAGCGTGCGGCGAAGCCGCCAACCCACACCTCGCATTTGCCCACGAGTAGCTCGGCCAGTTTGTGCAGCTGCCGCACGGCCGGCACCTCGTTCTCGGGCATCACCAAAGATACGAGGACCGCGCTGGCATCGACCTCCAGAGCGAAACGGGCAATTTCTTCGGCAGGGCAATCGACACCCAGATAGTGGGTGCGAAACCGTCGGGTCGCCGCAAGCCAACTGCACATCAAGATACCAAGTTCGTGACGCTCGCCGGACAAAGTCGACAACACGAGGCATGGCCCGTTGTCAGATCGCAGATAACCTCTCGAAACCGAGATGATCAGGCGACGCACGATATCCGTGGTCATGTGCTCTTGGGCAATAGAAACTTCGCCGCGATGCCAACGCTCACCTACCTCTTGTACGAGGGGTACAAGCACCGTATTCACGACCTCGTTCGGCGGCAGCAAGGCAACCGCCGAGGTGAGCACTTCTTCCACGCCTGAGGGGTCCGAATGGGTGACCGCATCGAGCGCACGTTCGACGAAGGATTGGCCGCGCGAAGGGCCGGGCCGGGCCTGACCGCCAGAGTCGGCAACCAGCTTCGCGAGATCGCCTTCGTCTAGGGCTGCCAGCCGGCTGATGGTGTGACCCAGCTCGGTCGCAGTTCGCAGTAGGCGCAGCCGGGCGACGTCCGCCGCCGAATAGGTTCGCCGACCCGATCCGTCGCGGGACGGCCGAACAACCTCGTAGCGGCGCTCCCAGGCCCGAAGCGTCTCGACCGACAGACCCGTCGCCTGCGCGACCGCCTTGATGGTGAATTGACCTGTGGATCCCATGGCTGCCGGTTTGTTCATCGTTTGTCCAAGCTGTGTACAGCCTTTAGCTGTACAACATCTTGACAAACTTCTCGGCGAATGTCACTCTTTGTCGGTCGAAGCAATTCGCGTACGCAGGATCGCGGTACGCCCCAACACTTAAACGGAGTACTGCCATGATTCGCTCATTCACTCGCAAGGCTGCTTTCGCCGCCTGTTTGACGTTGTTATCAGCCGCCTCGGCGTATGCCGGTAGCCCGACGGTTCTCGATGTCGCCAAGCAAAAGGGTAACTTCAACACCCTCGCCAAGGCCATCGAAGTCGCCGGCTTGCAGGACGCCCTCACCGCCCAGGGCCCGGTCACGATTTTCGCGCCGACCGACGAAGCGTTCGCCAAGTTGCCGCCGGAGCAGCTCGAGTCGCTGCTGCGCCCCGAGAACAAGGACCAGCTCGTGAAGATCCTGACCCGCCACGTGGTGCCGGGCAAGGCTCTCGAGTCGGATGATCTGAAACGCACCCGCAGTGCCAAGACCGAAGCCGGCGACGACGTGAAGGTCGAGCTCGTCCGTGGTCGTCTGCGCGTCGATGGTGCCCGCGTCACCGGTGACTACAACGCGGGTAACGGCGTGGTGGTTGCGGTCGACAGCGTGTTGCTGCCGAACTGAGCAAACCAACGCTCGGGTCACGGATGACCCGACAGCAGGGACGCTGAACGACCATGGACGACACGGCCGGGTGGTTTGCACCACCCGGCCCGTGGACATTTTGGGTATCGATAATTCGCTCCCGCTCATCGCAATCCGCCTGGCGAGCAATCACACCATCGCGGGTCAAGCGGATTCGACCGCATCGCTAACATGCAGCGATGTTCCGCACCACAACCGTCGGCAGTCTGCCGAAACCCGACTGGCTCGCCGAGCCCGAAAAATTGTGGGCAGCCTGGCGCCTCGACGCGGCAGAACTGCAGCAAGGCAAGCAACGAGCTGCGCTCGAGTGGCTACGAGAACAGGAGCGCGCCGGCATCGACATCGTCGGCGATGGCGAACAGTTCCGAATCCATTTTGTGCACGGTTTCCTCGAAACACTCGAGGGCATCGACTGGAATCTGAAAACCCCGATGGGGATTCGTAACAATCGTTATACCGCAGAAGTACCCACGGTGACCTCAGCGCTCAGACGTCGAGCCGCCGTGCACGTCGCCGATGCCACTTTCATGCGCTCGCAAACGACTCGCGCCCTCAAGGTCACACTACCGGGCCCCATGACGATCTGCGATACCTTGGCCGACGCGCATTATGGACGACGTGCCGATATGGCCTTGCGATTCGCCGAAATACTCAATGAAGAAGCGCATGAGCTTGAAGCCGCGGGCGCTGATGTCATTCAGTTCGACGAGCCGGCGTTCAACGTCTTTCTTGAAGAAGTGGGCGAATGGGGCATCGCAGCGCTGGAGCGCGCCATGCAAGGCCTCAAGGCGACGACTGTTGTCCATATTTGTTACGGGTATGGCATCGAAGCCAACGTCAAATGGAAATCTTCTCTGGGTAACAGCTGGCGCCAATACGAGACGATCTTTCCTTGGATCAACGCGAGCAGCGTCCAACAAGTATCGCTGGAATTCGCTGGATCATACGTACCGCCAGAACTCATGCGCCTACTGCCCGATAAAACACTGTTGGTAGGCGCCGTGGAAGTGTTGCCGGGTAAACTCGAAAGTGCCGAAGAAGTCGCTGCCAATATTCGTGCCGCAGCAAGCCATGTGGATTCAGACCGTCTGATCGCCTGCACCAACTGCGGAATGGCCCCGTTGTCGGCCGAGCTCGCGCGAGGCAAGCTGCATGCTTTGGGCAAAGGCGCTGTGCTCGCCCGTCGACGCTGAAGGAACCCAATGGATCTACATTTAACTAAAAGCAAAGTGGTGTTGTGCGGCGCCACCGGTCTACTGGGAAAAACGATCGCGCGAGAACTCGCGCGCGAAGGAGCAACTCTCGCACTGCTCGGTAGAAATGCAGACTCTCTGGCAGCACTGAAAATCGAAGTGGAAGCGACCGGCTCACCCGCGGCCGCCGCTATCGAATGCCAACTCGATTCGGAAACATCGACCGACCACGCCATCCGTTCTGCCATCGAGGCCCTCGGCGGCATCGATGTGTTCATCTTTGCTGCGGGCGCTGCGCAAGGCGGCATTTTCTGGGAAATGGATGACGTGACCTGGAAGAGCAATCTCGAAATCAAACTCTTCGGTGCGATTCGCGCGCTACGAACCGTTGCGCCTGAGATGATTGCGCGCAAGGCAGGCCGTATCGTGATGGTCGTCGGCAACTCAGCGAAATTTCCTGAACCACGCATGCTGCCCGGTGCCGCAGCCAATGCGGCGCTGCTTGCGATCGTGCGTGGTCTGGCTGAAGAACTCGGTCCACACGGCGTTTCGATCAACGCGGTGAATCCGGGCCCTGTTCGCTCGCCGCGCTGGGACCGCCTCATGGAAGCCGCTGCCAGCCGAGAAGGTATCGACGTCCGCCAAGCTGAGGAGCGCTTCCTGGAGAAGACGGCGCTGCGACGCTTAGGCAGCGCCGAAGAAGTCGCTACCCATGTGGTCTATCTCGCCTCACCTCGCGCAGCTCATGTGACGGGCACTTCTATCACCATCGACGGCGGGAGCACGAAAAGCCCATGACCGATCAACTCGGTCCGCGTGGTCGCATTGCGATCGTCGTACCTTCCACCAACACCAGTTGTCAGCCCGAATCAGAACGACTTCGTCCACATGGCGTCACCAATCACATCGCTCGCATCAGTATTCGCGAGAGGCCTTTGACGAGCGAGCAAGCCTTCATGGAACACGTGCAAGCCATGCGTGATGGTATGCGCAGTGCCATAGACCAGGTCATGACTTGCCAGCCGACCCACGTCATCATGGGTGTCGCGCTGGAAGCTTTCTGGGGCGGTGTCAAAGCAGCAGATGAACTGCAAGCAGAGCTGGCGGCACGAGCCGGCGTTGGCATCTCGATGGGTTCGACAGCAACGGTATCTGCTCTGCGCAAGCTCGGCGCAACGCGCATTGCCGTACTGACACCGCACCAGCCGCGTGGTGATGAGCAAGTACGCCTTTATTTTGAAGAGGCCGGATTCAATATTCCGAGGTTGATCGGATTGAAGTGCCCATCGCCCGTCCAGATTGCACACACTACCCCATCGCAAATCATCGAGGCGCTGAAGCAACTCGATGGTGACGATATCGATGCCATCGTGCAGGTCGGCACTAATCTTGCCGCGATCGAGCTTTGCGCCCAAGCGGAGCGATGGTTCGATAAACCGGTGCTTGCGATCAACGCGATCACCTATTGGGATGCGCTGCGACGATTAGGAATCGAAGACTCGATCTACGACTGCGGTTTGGTATTGGAACGCTATTGATGGTGCTCGATGCCGATGTCGTGATCGTCGGCGGTGGGCCCGCCGGGATGGCGACCGCTCTATTTTTGATCGACCACGGTATCGATGTATTACTGCTAGAGCGTGGAGAGCACCCTCATTCTGATCCGCGTGCAGCGACCTATCACCCGCCTACACTGGAGATGCTGGAAAAATCCGGCGTAACGGCCGAGCTGCATCAAAGAGGTTTGATCGCAAGGTATTGGCAACTGCGTGATCGACGTGCCGGACTCATCGCTGAGTTTGATCTCGCGGTGCTTGCCGAAGACACGCCCTACCCCTATCGATTGCAGTGCGAGCAACACAAGCTGGTCGAGATGATGCAGCGCCGCGTCATGCAATCCGCGCACGCACGAGTTCTGCATGGCGTCGACGTCGAGGCGATACTTCAGGACGACTCGGGCGTGATCGTTCGGGGCAAAAACGCGAGCGAAACCTGCGAAATTCGCAGCCGTTGGCTCGTCGGAGCTGATGGCGGACGGAGCATCGTTCGAAAATCACAAGAAATTGATTTCGAGGGTTTCACTTGGGCCGAACGGTTTCTGGTGATCACCACTGATTTTGACTTTGCCGCAGAAGGGTATGCATTCAGCTCCTACACCATGGATCCCGTCGAGTGGGTCGCCACTTTTAAGATCCCGGGCGATCGACCGCAAGGATTGTGGCGCTGTGTCTTTCCGACAAGACCTGAGGAAGAAGAAAGCGACTTACTCTCTCATGCTCGTGCCACAGAGCGACTAGCAGCCTTATCGCCACAAACCCGTTTCAGTCAGGTCGTACATACCAATCTCTATGCGGTACATCAGCGCGTTGCAAAAACGTATCGTCGCGATCGAGTGTTACTCGTCGGAGATGCAGCCCACGTCAACAACCCCTTAGGCGGCATGGGCCTGAACTTCGGCTTGCACGATGCCTACGAGCTCGCGCCACGACTGGCTGCCGTGGTGAGAGGCGAATCAGACGACTCGACGCTCGATGTCTACGATCGACGCCGTCGCAGCGTGGCGGAAAGCGTCTTGCAAACTCAAACCATCGCCAACAAGAAACTGCTTGAAGAGAAAGATCCGTTGATTCGAGCCGAGCGCCAGCAAGATCTGCGCGATACCGCTGTCGATCCTGTGCGTGCTAGAGCGTATCTGCTACGTACCTCCATGATCGAAGGTCTGCGAGCGGCTGCCAACATCCGCTAAACTTTGACCAATGTCTCGACTTGGACGTTACGTTTGGCCCGCGGTAATCATCTTGCTGGTGATCGCCGGTTTTTTCATCGACTTCATGCGCTTCGGTGGTCAATTCCGTGAGCTGAAGCCACTCCCCACGACGCAGTGTCGTAGCATCGAGCTGCCCGGTAGCGCGGAAGATCTCCAACTCGATCGCAGCCGCGGATTGGCCTATCTATCCGTACTCGACCGTCGCGGCTTAGTCGAAGGTCGCTCCGTCTCAGGCCAAATCATGCGCTTGGACTTGAACGACGCAGCAAACCAGGCAACCAGTGCGGCCATCTCGCTGCCGCCTAACTTCCGGCCTCACGGAATGTCTCTTTATCGCATGGGTGATGGTGCGCAACGCCTTTTCGTCATCTCTCACCCGCCCGACGCACCGCATACGATCGAGATTTTCGAGCAGCGATCGAACGGGCTCTTTCAACCAGTTGATACCATTCTCAACGAATTACTCGTGTCGCCCAACGCTATCGTTGGCGTAGGTCCGCGTCAGTTTTACGTCGCTAACGATAAAGGCGCAGGAGGCCTGCTGACGCGTCTGCGTGAGCTGCTCTTTCGTCAAGGCTTCTCGACCATCACCTATTTCGATGGCGAGCAAATGCGGATCGTTGCCAGCGGGCTCAAGACCGCAACCGGTATGACCATGAGCCCGGATGGCTTGAAGATGTATGTAGCCGAAACGCTGGGACGACGGGTCGCGGTTTTCGACCGCAACACATCGGACGGCAGTTTGCGGTTGAGCGAGTACATCACGGTCGATGGCGCGCCCGATAACCTGCAGGTCGACCCCGAAGGCGCGCTGTGGATTGCCGCCCATCCGAAACTGCTCGATCTCGTTCGTCACTTCGGCGACCCAGACCACCCGGCGCCAACGCGAATCATTCGTTATCGGACACGACCCGATGCTCCGCTAGTGGACGACCGGGTCGAAATTCGGGACATGTTCCTCGACCTCGGACAAGCTGTTTCGGCTGGCAGCGTCGGTACACCTTTTGGGGGACAACTGCTGATCGGTTCGATCACGGAGCCCAAAGTGTTGACCTGTCGCCTGCCCGACATCGTCAGGCCGGAGAACTCTGGGATCACGCCATGAAACTCAATCGTCGCCAATTCGTCGTCTCGTCTGTCGTTTCCTCAGCCGTCGCTGCAGCAGCAAGCGGTCTGCAGCCCATTGCCCATGCCGCCACCGGCAGTGGTGATCTCGACGTCATCATCATTGGGGCGGGCCTCTCCGGACTCGAGGCTGCGCTGACGCTGGAGGAGAACGGTTTACGCACCCTAACGCTCGAAGGTCGCAATCGCGTGGGCGGCCGAGTCTTCACGATGTTCGATATACCGGGGCATCCCGAAGCGGGCGGCAACACCATCGCCAACGCCTACGGTCGCTGCATTGCCGCAGCGGCACGCCACAAGATCGAAATCGTGAATCTGGCGCCTAGATTGTTTGCCAATCGCGCAGGTCAAGAGCTCTTCCTCGGCGGCGAACGCATCGCTATCAAAGATTGGGCGACTCACGCGCGTAACCCTTTTAGTGGTGACATGAAGAAGCTTGCGCCGTGGAGCTGGGCTGACTCCATGTTCAAGCAGCACATGCCGTTCAAAGACCTCGAGAATTGGCATGACGCTAAACACGCTCAGTACGACATCTCGGTGCACGAGTTCCTACGCTCGCACGGCGCGGATGACGCAATGATTCGCCTCGGCTTCGACACCAACATCGCCTATGGCACGACGGCGCACGATGTGTCGCTACTGCAGCAAGCGTTCTCCGACAATTGGCAAAACGTCAATCGAGGTGCGGTCACCGCTTTCTCGCGCACCGGCGCTGCTAACGTCGTGCCGTCGGGTCCGGCTACGCCAGGCACTCCTCCAGCAGGCGCTCCGCCTGGTTTGCTCATCGGCGCATTTAAGGGTGGCAACCAAAACTTACCGATCGCCATGGCCAAAGCGCTCAAAGGTGATCTACTGCTGAATAAGCGTGTGGTTGCTATCAATGTCGATGATCGCAGTGCCGAGGTCATCTGCAGCGATGGCACACGCTATCGGGCCAAAGCGGTCGTGTGCTCGATGCCTTTCTCGACGCTACGTCATGTGGCGATCTCGCCGCTACCCGAGCCCGTCAAAAGCAAGGCTATCCAAACGCTCGGGCACATTCCGATCACGCAATTTCATCTGCTCGCTAAGAAGCCATTCTGGGAGATGGATGGTCTGTCACCCTCGATGTGGACCGACGGCCCGCTCGGCTTGGTGCTCGCGCAAAAGTTCGGCAAGACCGATGACGAAGTGACGAGCCTTACCGTCTGGTGTCGTGGCCTCAATGGACTTTATGTCGATCGATTTGGCAGTGAAGCTGGTAAGCAGCTCATCATCTCCGAGTTCGAACGACTGCGACCAGCATCGAAAGGTTTGCTCAGTGTTGCCGCCGTACACTCTTGGACCGCCGACCCCTTTGCCGCGGGAGACTGGGCGATCTTCCAACCGGGGCAAGTGCGGGAACTTCGCGCGGCCATCGCCACGCCACATCAACGACTCTTCTTTTGCGGTGAGCACACCGCGATCGGCAGTCGCGGCATGGAGGGCGCGCTTGAATCAGCCGAACGCGTATCGCTGGAAGTTCTACAAGCAACAGCCTAAGCGGGGCTCACCGTCGGTTGCTTCCGGCGCCAGAGGATCAGCCACCAGAACCCGATGAAGCTGAGCGTCATGAAGCAAAACTCATGCATGCCCCAGCGTTCGACACCGATACGCGCAATTTGCTCGAAAAAGATGAAAGCGACGGTGAACACGACGCTGCCGCATAGAGCGAGCGCTTTCCAAGCGAAGGAGCGCTGACGAGTGCGCATACCAATCATCCACCAAGCCGTCACGAAAAAAACGGTGTAGAGGTTGATCAGAATGAGCCAGGTCGGCGGCGGTGCTTTGAGCCAATAGTGGTTTATCCAGAACGCCCCGGCTCCAAAGAACGTCAGTAATACGTAGCGCCACTCTTCGAGCGGCGCTTTCAGCACACGCTCCCACAGTAGAACAAGAAATACGTAGACGGTCCAAGTACCGAACAAAAGTTCGTAGAACTGTACCTTGCCTTGCCATGCGTCATCGAGCGGTGGCATCCACATGTCGACCCCCCTTCTGCGTCATGTCGTCCGCCGTGTTCAAGTTAGCGCAGCGCTCTCACCTTCAGTGCAATATTCATCTGTCTGGCCGACAGTTGGAACGATTCCTCGGCGAGGGGTATCCTCGCGCCTCACACGGGGATAACCCCGAGGATCCAACTAGGGGGACGCGCATGCCGAATGCAGGCATTACGGGCTGGGGCAAATGTCTGCCACCGGCGGTACTCAGCAACGACGACATCGCGACCTTTCTCGATACGTCGGACGAATGGATCACGACGCGCACGGGCATCCGCGAGCGCCGAATTTCACATGTCCCGCTCGCCGACATGGCTCACGTGGCAGCTGAACGAGCCCTCGCGTGCGCGGGTTTGACTGGCAAAGATATCGATCTGATCGTTTTCGGAACGACGACGCATGACGATCAATGCCCAAACATGGCGTCGGGCTTGCAGCAACGCATCGGCGCCGATGGCTGTGCAGCAATGGATGTGAACACAGCGTGTACAAGCTTTTTATACGGCTTGTCGACCGCCACGGCCATGATCCGCAGCGGCGTCGTTCGATCGGCCCTCGTCGTGGGTGGCGAACGCATCGCTCCTTACATGGACTGGGATGACCGCAATGTTTCGGTACTCTTTGGTGATGGCGCTGCGGCGGTCGTATTACAAGCCACAAATGACGAAGCCGGCGTCATGTTGGAAAAGCTCGGCTGCTATGGTGACGCTCGCGACATCCTGCGCATACACGGTATAGGCGGCGCCTACGTACATCAAAACCGCCTCACCGGAGTGACAGAGTGGCAATTCGAAGGTCAAGAGATCTTCAAGAAAGCGGTCACTGGTATGGGTGGAGCTTGCGAAGATGTGCTGCAACGCGCCGGTAAAACGCCCGACGAAGTTGACCTCGTCATTCCTCATCAGGCAAACCTGCGCATCATCGAATATGTCGCTAAGCGTGCGAACGTACCGATGGATCGTGTATTCGTGAACGTTCAACGCTATGGGAATATGTCGGCGGCAACCGTGCCGGTTGCCTTGTGCGAGGCGCTCGAGCAAGGACGCATCCAGCCGGGTTCGTTGTTGTTGATGCCTGCGTTTGGCGGCGGTCTTACCTTCTGCGCACATCTAGTTCGATGGGGTGAGCGGACTCAGGCCATCGGTACATCATCGATCGAGCTGCCACCCTCACCTTATTCAGCGCTCGAACTGGTGCAACGTTATCGACGCGCCAAAGGCCATGCGTTGACATGAATGCAGGTCCAGCGAGTCCGCCAAGTCGCGCCATGCTGCCCGTCGTGGCGATGGCGCTCTTCATCGACTCGCTCGGTATCGGCATCATCATCCCGATTGCACCGCAGTTGGTCATGGAACTCTCGGGCGCTACTTTGGCAGAGGCAGCACCGATCGCCGGCTGGTTAACGCTGGCCTATGCCTCGATGCAATTCATCTTCTCGCCCGTCCTCGGCAATCTCAGTGATCGGTATGGGCGAAAGCCCATTCTGCTGGCATCGCTTGCCGCGTTGTCGGTCGATTATGTGTTGATGGGCCTTGCGCCTACTCTCGCATGGCTCTTCGTCGGAAGAATCATCGCGGGAATCGCAGGTGCGACGTTCGCTACCGCCAATGCCGTCGTCGCGGACCTCATCCCTCCGGCCGAGAGAGCCAAATATTTTGGCCTCAACGGCGCTGCTTGGGGCATGGGTTTCATCGTCGGCCCTATCGTCGGCGGACTACTCGGAGGTTATGGATCGCGAGTGCCGTTTTTTGCGGCGGCCATCTTCACAGCGCTGAATTTTTTGATCGCCGTGATCGTGCTCAAAGAAACTCTGCCGATCACTCAGAGACGCACATTTTCAGCTCGTCGAGCTAACGTGCTTGGCGCTCTTAAATCGCTGCGTGTCATCCCAGGCGCTCTCGCCTTATTGGTTGTTTTGTTTCTCTACCAGATCGGTCACGACACACTACCCTCGACCTGGACCTGGACCGTGATGGCGAAATTCGGCTGGACGGAACGAGAGGTCGGCTTATCGCTGGCTGCGCTCGGCCTTGCAACTGCGGTCGTACAAGGCGGTCTCGTCGGTGTATTCACTCGCAAGTTGGGTGAGCATTACACCGCCATCATCGGTATGACAGGCGGAGCTCTGGGCTTTCTCGGCTACGCATTCGCGAGCTCACCAGCGATGTTGTTCGCGAGCATTCCACTCGGCTGTCTGCTCGGGCTGACCATGCCATCAATCCGCGCCATGCTGTCGCGTCAGGTGCCAGCGAATGCACAAGGTGAATTGCAGGGTGCCATCAGCGGTATCGTCAGTTTCACGGCGATCATCGCGCCGTTCGCGATGACTCATTTGTTCAGCATCGCAGTCAGCGGCTTCAACTTCGCGGGTGCGTCGTTTTTTGCCGCATCCTTCATCTTGTTGGCAGGTGCGGTCATGCTGCTTCGGCGCGGCCCAGCCGCTTCGGTCTAATCCAGCACGGCTTCGGAAACACCAAAAGCGACGCCCGCCGGATCTCTCCGACGGGCTTCGCGACCTGTGCCTGTAAAGCCGGGTGTTTT